>JAZLHB010000101.1:0-3707 GCA_045616565.1 Akkermansia sp.
GTGGGTAACCAACGGCGGCATGCTTGCCTCGGCGTAGCCCGCAGGGCGAAGACGGGTCTCGGCACGGGAACCCCGCCTCGTCACGCCGTAGCCTTGGCGGAGGCGGACGGATGGCGGGGTGGCTCCACTATCCCGTTGCACATCTCTGGCTGCCTTTACTGATAAAATTCAAAGAGGGGGGCTTCAATTTTGGGCGTTTTTCCTAACGATTGCCCATCAGCTCGTTGCAAAATGTGAATCCATTTATTGGGATACATGTGACTTTTTTCTGTGTTTTTATCATTTTTTTTGTACAAACGGGGGGAATTCCTGCTTATAGGGGTAGGGAAGGGTGACACTTCCTGCTTTACACAACACCATTCAATCAATACAATGCCAAGAAAATGAAGATACAAACCATCGCAGCCCGCCTTTCGCTTGTTGCCGCTGCCATTCTGGCGGTGCAGCCGCTGTTTGCCGAACCCGGGGCTCAGGCGGGGGCGGCGAGCCAGGCCGGGAAGCCGGATTACTGTGCCTTGGAGAAGGAACAGGTGGCCGCCTCTGTGAAGATGACCCTCGTCATGGTTGGGGAGAGCGAGAGCCCCCGGTTTGCCATGCGGGTGGAGATTTCGGCAAGGGATGCCGCCCGCATCCGCGAGCTGCTGTTGACCCGAACCCGCTATGCCAAGCCGCTGGAGGGAACGCGGGATGACTATTGGCAGAATATAGATGACGGGGTGCCGGAAGATATGGTGGAGCTGCTCTTGTATGCAGAACAGGGTGAATGCCTGTTGGGGTTCATTCTGGATATGGAGTTGATCAGCGCCGACCGTGAAAAGGAGGGAAGGCTGCATGAATTCGGCCCCCTGGTCATGAGCAGTGATGCGTACCGGGAAATGCTGGAAATCCTGCGCTCCTACGTTCCGCAGGAGCAGCGGGGGCTTTTCGGGCGCCTGGCCGGGGTGCCCCGCCCATGAGGCGGCCCCGCTGTTTCCCTACAGGTCGAAGGTTTGGCTCATTTCCGGCTGGGTGGGGTCAAAGGTGACGCGGAGCTTGGTGCAGCCCTGCTTGCGGTACTTGGCTGCGGCCTCCTTGGAGAGTCCGGCGTTGAAATTGCCGTCCACCTTGCAGTTGAAGACGTGGGAGGCATCCACGTCCACGCGCGTACCCTTGACGCTCACATGCTCATCGTCCGGCAGGGTGATGACAACACTCTTGAGGTGAACCCCCGTGGCCTTGAAGGTGGTTCTGCCGGAAATGAGGGCGTTCTCAATGGTGATGACCTCGCCCTCCGCGAGAATCTTGGCATCACGGATAGCGGCGGGCTTGTTCTTGGAACCCTTGATGGTGTCGCCCTCGATTTTGCAGATGCCGAAGGAGGCGCAGCGGTTCTTGGCGGAGGTGAGCGCCAGGGTTTCCCCGATGCGCAGCTTGGTGTCGCCGGAAAGCACGGTGCGGCCGGGGCTGGGAAGCTCGGCGAGCGCCAGTTCCCCGCAGTTGCGCAGCTCCAGGAATCCGGCGTTTTCCAGCATGCCCACATGGAGCGGACCGCGGATAAAGCACTGCCCGGCGTTGCGGATGCCTTTCGCCGCCAGCTCCGCCTTGTCGCCGCGCAGGGTGAATTGCGCGCCCCTGTCCACCTGCAGCACGCCGTCCTTGAGCGTGAGCTGCTGCTCCACCATCAACACGGGGTATCCCTTGGTGGAGGATGCGGCAATGAGCAAATCCCCCTTGTGGGCGGTTTTGGCGGTGAGAATGGTGTTGCGGTTCACCTTGCCCTTTTCCGGCAGCTTGCCGGCGCAACCCATCTTCCTGGCAACGCCCTCCGGCGTGTTGATGAAGGAGGCGGAGGTAACGTACACGCGCAGGTGCTCCGGCAGACAGAAGCGGCTGGCGGGGTCGTTGGTGTACACGTAAATCCCGTTTTTGTCCTCTGCCAGGTCCACGCGGAAGACGCCGCTCTGCTTGTCGTCCGATTCCGTGAAGTAGAGGGCGTCCGGCAGCTTGTCGTTGCCCTTTTCATAGCCCCAGCACGCCAGGCAGTGGCCAATCTGCACCACGGGCTTGGAGGGGGTGGACACATCGTAGAGTTCTACAGTGAGCAGCAGGGCCTGCCCCGCGCGTGCCAGCGCGGCATCGAATATCTGCCGCATCTCCTTGCGCGTTTTCGGGGATGAGGGGGAGGGCGAGAGGTCGGACGAGCCGTAGTCCCACACGCAGCCGCTGGCCCCGTTCTTGCCCTCCTTCCAGTCGGAGGGTTGCGGGAAAATCTTCTTGTAGAAGGCGCCGCCCTGCTGCGGCTCCGCCAGGTGCAGGCGCTTCACCTGATCCTCCGCGGGCGGGTGCGCCAGGGTGCCGTTGAGCCACCAGGTGAGCGTGTTCAGGTTGAACCCCGGGCCGTGGCTCCAGTTCTTGAGCAGGTAGGTGTACACGTTCAGCACGCCCGTGGAGGGCAGGCTGGCGGATACCTCCTTGCCGCCGGTGGGCGGCTCCGCGCCCTCGTCGTGCTGCTTGCCGTAAAAATCCTGCCAGTGCTGGATGACACATGCGCCGGATGCGGCCCAGCAGAGATCCATATCCTGCATCCACTCCTCGCTGGGGCGGGCATCGTCGTCGTTCATGGCGTATTTGTCCACATCGTAGATGCGGCCGGCCACCAGGTTGGCGGCATGCAGCGGCAGCATGCCGAAGGATATTGCAGCGATTGTGGCGGTGAGCGGTTTCATGGCGTTGTTCAATGCCCCAAACCTATATGCGCCAAGATAATTCGTCAAGCCAAATTTGCTGAAAGTATGGAGTTGAGCACATGTGTCCCAATAAATGGCTTCATGTTTTTCAACGATTTGATGGGCAATCGTTAGGAAAAACGCCCAGAATGGAAGCCCCCCTCTTGGAATTTTGTCAGTAAAGGCGGCCAGAGATGCGCAACGGGAGATGTCATCCACCCCGCCCGGTAGGGCGGGTTAAAAGAGCGCGCCACAGGCGCGCGGTGTGATAGCTCGACGGAAGATCACAGTGCAGAAACAGGGAAAGGGCATATGGCTGTCTTTCACGCAGTTGGTCGGGGGTTCAAATCCCTCTCCGTGTATCCAACCGGAGCCGCAGGATATTTTCCTGCGGCTCTTTTCTGGGTACGACCGACGCGATATGCGAACTGTGGTGAAAGTCCACAAGGTGCCGTGATGATGCGGAAACACAGACCTGAAGAACAGCTGCGGGGAGGCAACGAACCGTGGGAAAGGAAGTTCGAGGGGAAATCCCGACTGCACGAACAGGAACTGCATATAAGGCCGGATGGACGGACGAGGTTGCCCAAAGTGCCGAAATCCGATACATCATCAAGAGTCCATAAGGTAGATGCAGGCGGCGCGGGAGGAAAGTAGCATATTCATATTCGGTGAGACCCTGCCAAGGCCTGAAAGGGTGACGCGCGGAAGCACGGAGGCAGGGAGTCAGCAGAGGCCATAGTACCCGTCCCTTGGCGGGAAAGGGCCGAATCCAAACAGCGGTACAGCCTGAAACTCACAAACATGGAGCAACAGAACCAAGACGTCCTGAGGCAGGGCCTGCTCGATTTCGGGCGGGTCGCGCCGTGGGCGCGCCTGCCTGCGGAGGATAGGGGTGCGATTCCCCGAAAGGAAGCGGAGCGGGAGGGGCAAGTGTTTGAGGCGTGGAGGGAACAACTGGACTGGGAGGAAAGGCTGTTGGAAAGGGTGGCCAACACGGCC
>JAZLHB010000102.1:0-6923 GCA_045616565.1 Akkermansia sp.
GGTTGTTTCTACAATATGTCTCGGTGGCACGCCACCCCGTCAACTCCAAGGCTGGTATTATGTTCACAACCAATTCTAGCACACGAGTCTAGGGGGGCGTGCCGCTTTTCTGCTCCGCTACAAATCTGCCGGAGTGCCCGATTTTCTTCTCGCGATTGTTGTAAATCGCCAAAACGCAATATCTTACAGCTTTAACTTTTTTTGGCATTTTTTTTCGTCCAATTGCCCATCTTCCTCACTTTGTCTCGAAAAGCACCCCCTCTACCTCCTCTGCGGGGCGGTTGAGGAGGGCAAGGCATCCCTGGCCGCAAGAGGAATGCCGACAGGCTGACAATCACCCTGGGCAGCGGCATTACATGGATTGCATGAGGCGGAGGGTTTCCGCGAGCTTGTCTGCGGGCTTGATTTTGGTGAGGCGCGGGAAGCGCTTGTTGATGAGGATGTAGTCCTTGTTGCGGGTGAGCATGAGCTTCTGGCCGCTCACCTCCACCATGGTGATGGCGCGGCGGGACGCGAGGAGGCGGATTTTCTGCACGCTCAGCAGGTGGCGCGCCTCCCGCGGCAGCTTGCCGAATCGGTCGTGCCACTCGCGCTCCAGGTCGTCGATATCCTCCAGCGTGGTGGCGCGCGCCAGGCGCGTGTAGGCATCCATGCGCGCCTTGGTGGATTCCATGTAGGTGGAGGGCAGGTAGGCGCCGATGAGCGTGTGCGCGTCCTCCCGCGTGGCCATCATGGCCTCGCTCAGGCACAGGAAATCCGCCTTGAAAGTGGCCTCTGCGCGCGCCGTGGGCACCTTGCCCTGCAGCCGCTCGATGGATTGCCGCAGCAGCTGGCAGTACAGCTCGAACCCGATGGCGGCGATATGCCCGCTCTGCTGCGTGCCCAGCAGGTTGCCCGCGCCGCGTATTTCCAGGTCGCGCATGGCAATCTTGAACCCGCTGCCCAGCTCTGTGAACTGCTTGATGGCGGACACGCGCTTGCGGGCGTCTCCGGTGCAGAGCGCCTCCCTCGGCAACATGAGATAGGCGTATGCGCGGTGGCCGCCGCGGCCCACGCGGCCGCGCAGCTGGTACAAATCCGCCAGGCCGAACCTGTCCGCGCGGTCGATGATGATGGTGTTGGCGTTGGGGATATCGATGCCGCTCTCGATGATGGTGGTGGAGAGCAGGACATCCGCCTTGCCGTTGACGAAATCTCGCATGATGCACTCCAGCTCGCCCTTGTCCATCTGGCCGTGCCCCACCACGATGCGTGCCTTGGGCACCAGGCGGTGCAGCTCCTGCTCCACCTTGCGGATGCTCTGCACGCGGTTGTGCAGGAAGAACACCTGGCCGTTGCGCGCCATCTCCCGCTCAATGGCCTTGGCAATGAGCTGCTCGTTGTACGGGCACACGGCGGTTTGCACGGGCAGGCGGTTGAGCGGCGGGGTTTCGATGGTGCTCATGTCGCGCGCCCCCATGAGCGCCACATACAGCGTGCGGGGAATGGGCGTGGCGGAGAGGGTGAGCATGTCCACCATGCGGAACATGCGCTTGAACTGCTCCTTGTGGCGCACGCCGAAACGCTGCTCCTCGTCGATGACCGCCAGCCCCAGGTCCTTGAAGTGCACGTCCTTGGAGATGAGCCTGTGCGTGCCGATGACGATGTCCACATCGCCGCGCGCAATGCCGTCCAGTATTTCTCCCACGCGCTTGGCCGGGGTGAAGCGGCTGAGCAGCTCAATGCGCACGGGGTATTCGCTCATGCGTGTGCGGAAGGTGCGGTAGTGCTGGTCCGCCAGCACGGTGGTGGGCGCCAGGATAGCCGCCTGCTTGCCCCCGGTCACGCACTTGAACGCCGCGCGGATGGCCACCTCCGTCTTGCCGAAGCCCACGTCTCCGCAGATGAGGCGGTCCATGGGGCGGGGGGATTCCATGTCTGCCTTGGTCTGGTTGATGGCGCGCAGCTGGTCCGGTGTCTCGCGGAAGGGGAAGCTGCTCTCGAACTGCCACATCCAGGATGAATCCGCCGGGTGGGCGTAGCCGTTGTCGCTCTCGCGCACGGCCTGCACCTCCAGCAGCTGGGCCGCGTAGTCCGCCACGGCTCGCTCCGCGGCCTTGCAGGCGCGCTTCCAGCGGGCATCCCCGATTTTGCTGAGCTCCGGGGCCTTGGCTCCCAGGCCCACATACTTGGAGACCAGGTGGCTCTGCTGCAGCGGCAGGCGCAGCAGCACGCCGCCCGCGTAGGTGATGTGCAGCTCCTCTTCGCCGCTCTCCTCGTCGCGCACGATGCCCTCGAACCTGCCGAGCCCGTGGGCGGCGTGGATGACGAGGTCGCCCGGGGCAATCTCGCGCAGCGGGGCCTGTGCGCGCTCGCGGCGCATGCGGTCCTCGCGGTCGTCCCGCCGGCGAGCGCGGGGCGAGGTGTAGCGGCCGAAAATTTCTGCGGATGAGAGCACGGCCAGCCTGGCGCCGGGCACGGCAAAACCGAAAGGCAGGTCGCCGTCGCGGCTCTGCACGCCGCTCCAGGCGGGATCCTCGCCGCAGATTTCCTCGAAGCGCTCCTTCTCGCCCTCGTGCGGGAAGAACATGACCACGCGCCACTTCTCGCGCTTCCACTTTTCCAGGCTCATGCGCGCCAGGTTGCGGCGCGCCTCCTGCATCACGAAATCACCGCTCTCGAAAGAGCCGAGCGGCGACCCGAAAAAGGCCGTGCCGTCTCCCGCGTTGAGGCAGTCGATGTCCTCCGGCAGCACATCCGTGCGGTCCGGCGGCTCCTCGAACACCAGCACGTCCCCGGGCACGCCGCAGCCGGGCAGGGATACCACCCAGTCGTCTGCGGCAATCAGCCCCTCCAGCGTGTCCGCGCTCTCCGGCTCGTCCACCAGCATGTCCGCCTCCTCCAGCTTGCGGAAGGAGAGCTGGGAGTCCACATCGAACGCGCGGATGCTCTCAATCTCGTCCCCGAAGAATTCCACACGCAGCGGCCATGCGGATTGCAGGGGAAAGACATCCAGGATGCCGCCGCGCAGGCTCCACTGGCCGCGCGCCACCACCTGGTCCACGCGCTCGAAATCATGGGAGAGCAGGGCCTCCGTCAACTGCTCCGGTGGCAGCTCCATGCCCACGCGCAGTTTCAGCGTGCAGTCCGCCGCTTTCTCAAACGCGGGTACCGGCTGCCGGAGCGCATCCGCTGTCACAATCACGGCCTGCGTTTCCGCAGGGGCTCCGGAAATGCTGCGCAGGGCCTCCAAGCGCTCAGCCGCCAGGTCGGGGTCGCTGATGCCGTTGTTGATGTGCATCTCCATCTCCGGCACAAAGACGGCGGGAGGGGCCTGCCAGAGCGGCCATTCCGCGGCCACGCGCTCCTGCACGGGCAGGGCGTCCGCCACCACCCACACGCGGCGCGGCTTCTCGCTCTGAGCCGCCACCATGGCCGCCACAAAGGAGAGGGCTGCAGCGCACACGCGCTCCAGCACCACGGGTTCCTCCCGCGTGCCCCCGGCGCACAACCTCCCCAGGTCCCGGGCAAACGCCGGGGACTTTGCTGCTATCTGGGTGAGTGGCGCGGCCACGGCCCTAGTGTAGCAGCTGCAGCAGCAATTTCAACGCCAAAATTGTTTGCAATGCGGGGGGCGGTGGTGTACAATCCACACTATGAGCGAACCTCACAAACCCACCGGGCAGGAACGCCGGGATGCCATCAAAACCCTGGCGGAGAAATATCATATCACTAATTTGAACGCGGTGAACCAGGATGGCGAAACCCCGTTGATGAGCGCTGCCTGGGACGAGGAGAACCTGGAGCTGATGCGGCTGCTGATTACAGCCGGGGCGGATGTGAACGTGGTTGATGAAATGGGGGAAAGCGCGCTGAGCACAGCGTGCAACGAGAGCAACACCGATGCCGCCAAGTTGCTGGTGGAAGCCGGGGCGGATGTGAATGTGGCAAACGACGAGGGGCACACTTCCCTGATGTCTGCCGCCATGTGGCACGATGCGGAGCTGGTGGAAATCCTGCTGAAGGCCGGTGCCAACTTGGATGCAGCCGATGATGACGGCTACACGGCCCTGGACTGGGCGATGGACGCCCAGGCTGTGGAGTGCGTCAGAATCCTGCGTGCGGCGGGATGCAAGTCGCACCAGAAGGAAAGCCCCCTGCTCATCGCTGCCATGGAAAAGGATGCCGAGGCGGTGAAGAGGCTTCTCTCCGAGGCAAAGAAACCATCGAAAGAAGATATTCACAAGGCGGCGGCATGCGCATGCTCCGCAGGGGAGAAAGACATCTTCGCGCTTCTGGTCCCGCACATCGGCAGGGGGCGTATCCGCACCATGTTGCTGGATGAGGCAGCGGCGGCAGGAGATGCGGACATCCTGAAGATGATGCTGAAATTGGGGGCGGAGCCCAACGGCCTGGATGCCGTGAACGCCAAATCCTCCGAAAAGGAGCCCTGGTTCGCGGAAGAGGTGACGGAGAGCGTCTCGCCGCTCATCAACGCCGTGGTAGCGGGCAGCCCGGAATGCGTGCGCCTGCTGCTCAAATTCGGTGCCGCACCTGATTTGGAGGACGACGACGGAACCACCCCGCTGGCACTGGCGGAGGACTTGGGGCAGGAGGAATGCGCCGAGCTCATTCGAGAGGCGCTGAAGGAGTAGGAGATTTCAATTCCCGGGTTTTACATGCCCCGCGTCCACTGAGTCCTCAGGCGTGGATGCCGCCCTTCTTATCCTTCTTCTTGGATTTTTCGGGCTTGTCCTCCTTTTGGCGCTTTTCCTTCTTGGGCTTTTTGGCCTTCTTGTGCTTCTTGGCCAGGGATTTGGCCTCCCTGGCGTCCTGCGCGGCATCCGCCTTGGCGTTTGCCTCCTTGTCCTTGTCGGTCAGGAAATCGTTGTTGCCGGAGAAGGTGACAATGGAGGTGATGACGGCGTTGTTCTCAAACCAGGGGGACTCCGTGTCCATGATGAGCGTGGGATAGGGCTGGCCGTTGGGGGCCTTCACGTCCTCCGCCCAGGTGCAGTCTGCCACAAAAAGCCCCTTCTGCATCTTGGCGGAGTAGCCCAGGGCGTCGTCGGAATCGGAGAGGTAGACGCGGGTCACCACCTTCTTGTCCTCGTCGAAATCTATTCCCCAGAGTGAAATCATGTGCCCGCCGTTCTGCATCTGCTTGCCTCCGGTGAGCTTTTGGATGCCCACGCAGATGCCGTTTCCTTCCTGGATGAGCTCTTTGAGGCGCTCGGAGAGGGAGAGCTGGGAGCCGAAGCCGGGCCCGTTGTGCAGGGCAACGCTGAAATTCTTGCCGGTGATGATGTCCTCGTAGTAGCCGCCAAGGTTGTTGTCCTTGATGGAACGCGGGCGGGTGCCGCTTTTCTTGCTGAACCACCAGTTGGTGGCGGCCATGGGGGAGCCGGGAGTGTTGCCGAGGGCTTTTTTCATGGTTTCCCACACGTTCTTGCCCTTGGGCGCATCCGTTTGCGCGGCGGTGTCCGCGTTGCGGTCCTGCCACCAGGCAATCATGTTGGCGGCAGAGGCTGCCCAGCACATCTGGTTGTCGGCGGGGCCGCTCTTGTCGGCATCGTACCATCCTTTGCTCTCGGTGACACCTTTCATCATATAGGTGCGTACGGCAGCGTTGAGGGGCAGGGTGGCGGCCAGGACGGCCAGGGCTGTTGTTGCGGTCTTGTTCATGTCTTTTTTATTTGAAATGGGTGTGGATGGGCGGGGGTGGAAAAATCACTTCTTTTTCTTTTTGGCGGCCCGCTTCTCTTCGCGTTCCTTCTTCTTTTGCTCCCGTTCGGCCTTCTTGTCCTTCTTGGGCTTGGCGAGCTTCTTGCCCTTCTTGGCGGTGGCCTTGGCCTCTTGGGCGTCCTGTTCCTCCGCCTCCTTGGCAATGCGCTCCTTGTCGGAGTCTGCGGCAAACTCGCTGTTGCCGCTCAGGGTCACAATGGAGGTGATGCAGGTGTTGTCGTTGTACCAGCCTTGAGGCGTGCGGAACATGAGCGAGGCAAAGGTGCGGGAGCCCGCCTGGATGTCCTCCGCCCAGGTGCATTCAGCCACAATCAGGCCCTTTTGGATGCTCGGCCACTGGCCCGCGGCATCGTCCGGGTCCGTCACATACACGCGTGTCACCACCTTCTTCTCCTCGTCGTAGTCAATGCCCCACAGGGAAATCCAGTGGGAGCCGCTCTGCATCTGGCGGTCATTCACGGGCTGAATGGCCAGGCAGATTGCGTTGCCGCCCTGGATAAGCTCTTTAAGCCGCTCCGACAGGGTGAGGTCGGACCCGAACAGCGGCGCGCGCAGCAGCTCTGTTTGAAGCGGCTTGCCGTTCATGACTTTGGTGTAGAACCCGCCCTTGGTATTGTCTCCCCCGCCCATGGGACCGGGTTGCAAGCTGTGGCTGAACCACCAGTTCACGCCGCCCTGCGGGGAGCCGGGGCGGTTGTTCATGCCCTTGCGCATCAGCTCCCACACGTCTGTGCCCTTGGGGGCCTCCGTTTGGCTGTGGGTGTCCGGGTGGCGGTCCTGCCACCAGGCGATGGTGTTGGCTGCGGCCGCCGCCCAGCAGAGCTCGGATTCCTGCGTGCCCGCCTTGTCGGCATCGTACCATCCCCGGCTTTCGGAAACACCCTTCACCATATAGGTGCGCACGGCCCCGTGAACGGGGAAAGCTGCCAATGCCGCCAAGAGTAATGCACACAGTCTCATAACGGGCTCATCATAAGGGCAGAGGGGATGGCATGTCAAGGGGAAATATAAACCATCGTCTCACGCGAGCAACTGGATTGCGGAGCCATCCCGTCCAGCAGCGGGGTTTTCCGGCGCAGACGCATTTTTGAAGCTACCATTCATATGGCACGGCTCATTACTGTTGCAGCCATGCGAGCGTGCTTTGCACCCCGCCCTTTCGGGGTGCTTTCCTTTTCCGAGCCACGGGTGTAAACCCG
>JAZLHB010000103.1:0-1884 GCA_045616565.1 Akkermansia sp.
ATTGCCGTGTACACAGTTCCAATACTGCGAGGTTATTACGGGCATACTCGATTTCGTGAAATACTTGTTGAGCTGGTCGAGAGCAGCAGTTCCACCGCTTCTTCTGCAGCTGACAACGGCGGCACCGGGCTTGCCCTTAAAGATAGCACCTTTGGCGTAGAACATGCGGTCCATCAGCGTGGTGATTTGCCCGCTGGCGGCGGCATAATGTACGGGGGAGCCGAACACGTAGCCGTCCGCCCCCTCGGCCTTTTCCAGCAGCGCATTCACAGCATCATCCTTGCGGATGCAGCGGCGCGTCTTGGCACAGGCACCGCAGCCCGTGCAGGGGTGCAGCGGTTGCAGCCCCGCCCACACAATCTCCGTGCTCACGCCGCAGCTCTCCAACGTATCGGCCACCTCTTTGAGTGCCGTATAAGTGCAGCCGAACTCATGCGGGCTGCCGTTCACCAACATCACATGCAGTTGTTTCATGCCTGCCATTGTATTATAACATCCCCCCGTAACGCAAGCGCAAAGAGAGAAATACGCACCGACCGTGCTCACAGAGTTGCTGCGGCGGGGCGGGCGGCGCGGCCCTGCTGCCATGCCGCATAGCCCATGGCACCCGCCGTGGAAAGCGCCACCACGCCCACCACAAGGGCAATGAAGAGCCCTACTCCCATGTCATGCCCCGGGGTATCCGTCAGCACGCCGTAGAGCGTAGCCCCCCAGCCGATGATGACCCACTGGAGGATGTAGAACGGCATGATGACCTTGGAAACCGCCACCAACGCCCGTTGCAGCCATGTGCGCTGTATCAGGCGGCAGATGTAGTACATAAGCCCGATGCTGATGGCCGTGGTGCAGAGAATCATGGCCACATTCGGCAGGTCGGTGATGTAGCTGTTGGCGGGGCTGGAATAGATGGTGACGGCGGAGAGCCCGTAGGTTTGCAGCGCCTTAACACAGGCAGCAAGCCCCAGGGCACCGGCGGGAATCAGCAACAGGCAGAAGCGGGCGCGCGCCTGCTCCGTAGGAAAATCGCGGTAGAGGCGACCGAACACATACCCCGCTGCGGGGAAGATGAACCAGGTGAACAGCGGGAAGTAGCTGTTCTCGCTCACCCATACAAAGCGCCCCAGAGCGTTGAGAACGTACACGTTCGTGTCCTCCGGCATGGTGACGCAGTTGCCCAGCGTGAGCAGCGCCAGCGCCAGCGTGAGCAGGGTCAGGGTGCGCAGCTGCAGCCGCAGGCAGAGCGCCATGAGCAGGAAGGCTGCACCCGAAAAATCGTAAATATCGCTGCACAGAATCATGCCCAGCGCCTCGTAAAACTCATCCTCATGCCCTGTGAACAGCCCAACGGAGGCGGGCAGCACAAAGCGCACCAGATTCAGCAGCACGCCGATGAGCAGCAGCAACAGCCCGCGGTGTACCAGATACGCAGGCGTGGTACGGCGGGAAAAACACCAGTTGGCACCCATCAGGAACATGAAGACGGGCGCGCCCCATGCAAAGAGGGTCAGCCCGAACGCAAACCCGTGCTCCAACTGCGGTTGCAGCATGCCGTAATCGCAGCCCTCCTCATACAGATGGGCGAGCGGCAGCCCCAGAATCGGCAGGGCGCGCAGAATATCCAGCTCCTCGAAACGGCGGGCGGCCATGGCATCAGAACGGGTTGAGGAAGAACTTCGGGCGCTTCACCTTGACCTCATGGCGCGTGGTGAACAGCTTGCCGAACTCATCAACCCAGTGGTCGATGCTCTGGCGCTGGTAGGCGTAGGGGCGGAAGTCCTTGGTATCCACCAGCACCTTGCCCGTCAGGGATTCCGTACCGTATTCAAAATCCGCCGCCTCGGCAATCACCGTGCCTTTGTCATCCTTCAGGCGTGCGGCAAAGGA
>JAZLHB010000104.1:0-41876 GCA_045616565.1 Akkermansia sp.
CAATGAAAATACTCCGTTATTTCCTGATTCTCCTGATTGTGGCCGCCCAAGTGGCCTACCTGGTGCACAGCTACGGTGAGCGCACCAAGGAGATTGAAAACGCGCCGCACCTGGTGCTCAAGTGCAACCAGTACGACCCTCGCGACATCCTGCGCGGCGACTACTTTGCCATCGACACCGACTTCCTGCGGCTGGATTTCGATTCCCCCGTGTGGGGAAAATCCCTGTACTGGGGAGCGGAAATGCTCAAGGGCATCGACAGTTCCCTTACCGCAGCAGATGCGGAAAGGCTCAAGTTCGCCCCGCGGGAGAAGGCTGCGGACGATGCCGTGGATTTGGCTCCATTGGACGACAAACCCGTGGCCGTGTTCTGGAAGCAGGGTGAGGACGGCATTCACACCGCCGTGCGCGTGGAGGCTATCGGCACTGCGGCGGATGCTCCCGCAGAGGGCGAAATCCGCACCCGCATGGATGTGTCGTTCCACTCACACACCGATTACTCCGGTGAAGACGGATGTGTAGTCGACAAGGTGTATGCGAGCTTCTACTTCACCGGCATGGGGCGTCACGACCGCTACCTGCGCTTCTACATCCCGGACGGCATGGCGCTGGATTCCTTCGAGGTGCCCTCTGATTGGAACGACAAGTACAGCGTGGAGCTCATCTACCGCGAGGACGGTACGGTGATTCCCCACCAGCTCTACGTGGACGGCAAGCCGTATCTGGAAGTCGTGCAGTCCCTGCCCCGCAAGCAGGGACACAGCAGCTACAACACCAGCCTGTACAACAAGGATGTTGAGGTGGTGCCGGTTGTGGTGAGCGATGGGGAAGAAGCCACCGGGGAGGAAGAAACCGGGGAAAAGACCGGGCAGACCACGGAAGATGTGAAGCCTGCGGAATCCTCGGAGGAAGTCCAACCCCAACCTGCGGAGCAACCCCAGCCTGCGGAGCAACCCCAGCCTGCGGAGCAACCCCAGCCTGCGGAGCAACCCCAGCCTGCGGAGCAACCCCAGCCTGCGGAGCAACCCCAGCCTGCGGAGCAACCCCAGCCTGCGGAGCAACCCCAACCTGCTGCAGAGGTTCCCGCTCCCGCTGTGGAAGAGGACGACGAAATCTGATTTCGCCATCCAGTTGATTCAAAGACCGCCCGGTGTTGAGCCGGGCGGTCGTTTATTGGAAGGTGTGCAGGAAAGCAGAGGCGTCATGCCCCAGGTCAAGGCCCTCAAAATCGTTGTTGGCGCGGCGCACATCCTCCGGCACGCCCACGTATGCCATGAGGTCGTTTACCCAGGTGGCGCAATTTTTATCCAGCGGGTTGTACTTGCACTCCCCCAAATGCTGCGCCAGGAAATCTTTTGATTTCAGTGCGGCGTCATTGATTCTCTGCATGAACTCCGCCATGCCCATGCCCTGCGGCGGCGGGATTTTGTGCCCCTCGTAGTCGAAATCGCTCAAAACGCCCTGGGTGTTGCAAAAATACTCCCGAAAGGCTTCCACGTCCTCCGCAGAATTGACTTTGATTTCCACGTCGCACTCCGGCCAAATGGGGAACAGGGCGTAGCAAAGCACAAAGATGTTCCGCCCCCGCTCGTCTGCAATCTCCACGGTTTGGGCGGGATTGGGCGAATCCTCCCGGCGGTGGAAGGTCATGATGATGAAATGGTGGTTCCCCACCGGCGGGAAACACGCAATATCCCTGGCTGCCCAGTATACGCTCCGTCCATCGTAGCCTGCCTTTCGTACCGTTTCCATGGTACCTGCCATGGTACGCAAAACAGGTGGGGGAGTCAAACGAATTTTGACAGAGCGGAGACGGCCTGAGATTTGCAACGGGATAGCGGAGCCGCGCGGTACCATCACCACCCCGCAGAGTCCGGCGAGAACTCCCTTCCGCACCATCCGCCACAGCGGCAGCATGGAACCGCAGAAAATAGCATGGAAAGCAGGTGGAAAGCGGGCGTTAAAAACCCCGCAAGCCAAGAAACATGCGGCTTGCGGGGTGATAGGGCCGGTGGGGTTCGAACCCACGACCAAAGGATTATGAGTCCTCTGCTCTAACCGCTGAGCTACAGCCCCGCACAGATGGTAAGGGATGCGGCGCACAAAGGCAAGCTCAAAGTGATGGGGCCTTTGTCAGCGCGCCTTAGAGGTGCCGTATCGAGCAACGGGAGACGTCCCATGCCGCCTATACTGCCAAAATGCAAAGAGGCTTGTTCTCCGGCGGGCAGGCGCGCCTTGTAACACTTTTGTAACACTTCCGGGCGCCTTTTCCGCTTGCATAGCGGCGCGCGGGTGTGTATAAGGGAGGCATCAACCCACTTCAACCAATCAATAGAAATTATGGCACTACATATCCAAATGACCGAGGAGGCAGAGGCCGAGCTCAAGAAGGCGGCCCAGCGCAACAAGCTGTCCTCCACCCTGGCAGGTCTGCTCTTCATCGTGTTGGGCGGTCTTATCCTGTACCTGACCGTCATCCTCATCGCCGGCCCGTCCGACCCCGAGTTCATGACCTACACGCCCCCGACGGAGGACGCTCCCCCCACGCCGGAACCCACCACGCAGGACCTCACCTCCAAGCCGTCCTCCCCGTCTCATGATGTGGCTCCGTCCGTCATTGTGGCGGTGGGCGCGGCCCCCGTGCAGATGGCCCAGGTGGATGTGGCCGTGGATGACGCTGCGGACGGCACCGGCCTGGAGCTGGGCGTGGGCATGGGCACCGGCGGCCTGGGCAACGGCCTGGGTTCCGGCGGCAACGGCCTGGGTGATGGCAAGGGCGGCGGTTCCGCCCTGGAAGGCACCTTCTACGACCTCAAGCAGACCCGCCAGTGCTCCCCCATGGCCAACAGCCCGAACGAGACCGCACGCGTCATCAGCGACTTCATGAAGAGCTGGAACGCCGGTGCCCTCTCCAAGTACTACCAGTCCCCCACCAAGCTGTACGCCTCCAACTTCTGCCTGCCCAGCTGCAAGGCAGAGTACGCCCCCGCCGCCTACCAGTGCAAGGACAAGTGCCAGCCCTCCGCCTGGATTGCCATCTACCGCGGCAAGGTGAAGGCTCCCTTCACCGGCACCATGCGCTTTGTGGGCACCGGTGACGACGTGCTCATGGTGCGCTTCAACAACAAGCTTGTGCTGGAGGCCGGCTGGTGCATTCCCTCCACCTACGGCCAGCCTGGAGATGTGGGCACCCGCGGCTCCATGAACAACCCGGAGGCCCAGGCCTACCACCAGGCCATTGCAGACGGCAAGGATTCCGCCCACCACGGCTATGAATTCATCACCCGCCCGGAGCTTCCCAAGTGGAACCGCGAGCTCGGCGGCGTCACCGCCGGTGAGGAAATCAAGGTGGAGGAAGGCAAGAGCTATCCCATCGAGGTGCTCATCTCGGAAGTTCCCGGCGGCGCCTTCGGCTTTGTGCTGCTCACCCAGCAGAAGGTTGACGGCAAGTACGACAACAACAAGTTCGACCTCTTCCGCACCAACTTCTCCAACCCCACCAAGGAGGATCTGGAAAAGCTCATCAGCGCAGAAAACTGCTCCATGGGTGCCATGGAAATGCCCGTCTTCAACCAGGATTCCCCCATCTGGGTCGCCGTTCCCTAAACGGCTTCCCCGTATCCCCTGCATCATCGTCTAGGAAACATCTCTCTCTAACGATATTGCGTGAGGCCCCATCCGCTCCGGCGGGTGGGGCTTTGCGTTTTCCGCGCTTGCGAATTTGAAAGGCGGGGAGGTCGGGATTCACCCTGCACTTCCACGCCTGCGACATCCACGGATGTCTTGGTCCGAATCCTTGCGGTTTGGCCCGTCTTCGCAGAACATGGCGAGCATGTTCTGCTACGCCGGGGCGAGCCAAAACTCCGGGAAGTCGGGGCGACAGGATTCGCCCTGCGGGCCGCCCCCCCTTGTCCCTGCTGCGCAGGGATGCCCGCAAAAATTGCTTTTTGCGGCAAGGGGGCGTGGGAGCGCTCTGCGCTTCCACGCCTGCGACATCCTCGGATGTCTTGGTTCAAATCCAGTCGTCGGGGCGACAGGATTCGAACCTGCGACATCCAGCTCCCAAAGCTGGCGCTCTACCAGGCTGAGCTACGCCCCGCGAAAATTTTGGGTAAAAAAATGGTGGCTCGGGACGGGATCGAACCGCCGACACGCGGATTTTCAATCCGCTGCTCTACCAACTGAGCTACCGAGCCACTAGTGCCGCCCGTTGAACGGGGTGCGGGCGCATGATACGCTCAAATGTTGCGTTTGGCAAGTAAAAAATCACAGAAAATGCCATTTTTTTCGTTTTTCTGTGTCGTGGAACACATTTCCGCCTTTCCTCTGCGGCGAAATAGTGTAGGATGGAGCAGATGAACAAGGCTTTACAAGTGATGCTGGCGGCGGTTGCGGCATGCGCGGTTGCGCAGGGGCAGGATGATGTGATAAGCGAGGACGGCGTGTTTTTCAACGATACGGGGATGGACCCGCTCTTCTCTACACCGTCGACGATCCCCATGGAGCCGGAGAATGACGGCTCCCGGCCGGCGCTGATACCGAACGACTACTATTTCGAGTACCTGGGGCCGATGCATGTGCACGGGCAGAGCGCGCATGTGCGGATGATGAATGTGTTTGCCACGCTGCCGCTGCTCAACCCGCGCAAGCACGCGTGGCACGGCTGGCACCTGGATGCCAAGGTATCCGGGCGCTTGACCTGGGCGCACAATTCCGGCAAAAGGGTGCTGGACGAGCCGCGCCTGTACACGGTGGGAGCCAGCGCCACGCTGATTCGCCAGGTGGGGAGCAAATCCCAGTTCCACCTGGGGTTCACGCCGCAGGTGTCGTCTGATTTCGATACGTGCAGCCATGAGATTTTCTACTGGGGCGGCAATGTGGGCTTCTCCTCCGCCGCCGGTGAAAAGTTCAAGTATACGCTGGGGGTATCCGTGATGCCGGACTTCAATGACATGTGGGTGTACCCGCTGGTGAATTTCCAGTGGCGCATGCGCCCCAACTGGGAGCTTCAGCTGCAGGCGGAGCGCTTGTCCTACCAGTTTGTGAGCGGCAGCGGCAGTTTCCGCGTAGGCCCCTTCATTCAGCACAACCGCAGTGTGTGGACCGTGAAGCGCCAGCGCGCCACGCGCATGCTGCGCATGCGCAATTGGATTGCGGGTGTGAGCGCCTCCTACAGAAAATCGCTGAGCACCTGCAAGGTGAGCGTGGTGGGTGACCTGGGATTCACCTTCTACAACAATTTCCGCGTGCGCACCAAGGATGGCGAGCACACGCTGGAGCGCTACCGGGCGGACGGCGGTTTGTACGCCCGCGTGGGCGTGGGCGTGGAATTCTGAGTGCACCCCCATTTTTGCGCTGGATATTGCAAGGGGAAAGTGGTATATTTCATGGCGAGCTGAAAGGAACACCACCATGAGTGAAGAAACGCAACCGGCATACAGGCGCATTCTGCTGAAGTTGAGCGGAGAGGCTCTCCGCGCTCCCGGCAGCCGCGACAACATTTCCCCGGAGATTGTGGCCCGCATTGCGCGGGAGATAGCAGAGGCCCAGAAGCAGGGCAACCTGCAGATAGCCGTGGTGGTGGGCGGCGGCAACATCTGGCGCGGCGCTAAAGCCAGCGTGCGCGGCATGGACCGCCCCACTGCGGACTACGTGGGCATGCTCGCCACGGTGATGAACGCGCTCTCCATCTGCTCCGCCGTGCAGGAGGCCGGCGTGCCTTCCCATGTGCAGAGCGCTATTGAGATGAAGAACGTGGCGGAGCCCTATGTGCGCAACAATGCCCGCCAGCTGCTGCGCAGCGGCCATGTGGTGGTGTTTGCCGCCGGCACGGGCAACCCCTTCTTCAGCACGGATACGGCAGCCGCGCTGCGCGCCTGTGAAATCAACGCAGACGTGGTGCTGAAAGCCACCTCCGTGGACGGTGTGTACACCGCGGACCCGAAGACGGACCCCTCCGCCACGCGGTTCGACACCATCTCCTACGAGGAGTGCATTCAGCGCGAGCTCAAGGTGATGGACCAGACCGCCTTCACGCTCTGCAAGGACAACAAGAAGCCCATCATGGTGTTCGATATGCACACGGAGGGCAATATCACCCGCGCTTTGCTCGGCGAGGAGATTGGCACCATCATCAGCTAAATATCAACCTCTTTACAACAACAAGACATTATGGACGAAGAAACACTCTTGCTCGAAACAGAGACCGCCATGGAGGAAGCCCTGGAACGCCTCAACTCCGACTGCGCCGGCGTGCGCACCGGCAAGGCTTCCCCCTCCCTCGTGGACAACATGGACATCTACGTGGCCTCCTACGGCTCCACCATGAAGCTCAAGGGCCTGGCCGTGGTCTCCACCCCGGATGCCCGCTCCATCCTCATCCAGCCGTTCGACCCCGGCACCCTCAACGACATCAAGAAGGCCATTGCGGACAGCAAGCTGGGCATTACCCCGGTGATTGACGCCCGCTCCGTGCGCCTGCCCATTCCGGAGCTCACCGGCGAGCGCCGCAAGGAGATGTGCAAGTATGTGGACGGCCTGAAGGAGGACGCCCGCGTGCGCGTGCGCGCCGCCCGCAAGGCCGGCATGGACGGTATCAAGAAGCTCAAGGCGGACAACATTCTCACGGAGGACGGCGTGCGCCAGGCCGAGGAGAAGGTCCAGAAGCTCACCGACAAGTACACCAAGAAGATTGACGAGATCGTGGAGGCCAAGGAAAAGGAAATCATGACCGTCTAATCCATCTTCCCATTCACCCTTAACCTTAAGAAAACCCATGGCAAACAATACCACCAACGTGCTGGCTTCCGGCATTGAAATCATCGGCTCCATCCGCTTCCAGAACGATATGACCATCGACGGCAAGGTCGACGGTGAAATCCAGTCGGACAAGGGCAAGGTCACCATCGGCGAAATGGCCGATATCAAGGGCAACATCCACGCGGGTGAGGTCCACGTCTACGGCCACGTCAAGGGCAACGTCAAGAGCGACCGCTGCCACCTGAACAACAACGCGGTTGTCAACGGCGACATCACCACCGGCGTGCTCTCCATGGATGAGGGCGCCCGCCTGAAGGGCCGCGCGGAAATCGGCTAAAGCCGGCCCGCAACAAACATTCATTCCAACAAGGCGGCTCGCCATGTGCGGTCCGCCTTGTTTTTTTTCCGGGGGAATTCCTCCCTTTCTTGCATACAATACTCAGTTGTCGTGAACATGAAGATACAACACCTTGCCGTGCTTGCCGCCGGTCTTTGTGTTTCCCTGCCGTCCTGCCAGCAGCAGCAAATGCAGTGCCTGTTCTACGCCACGCAGCCCGTGCCGGAGGACTCGTCCGCCGTTGTTTCCGTGGGAAAGGTGGTGTATGACTTGCAACTGCTGCCGGAAAAGGCAGGGGTGCGCGTAACGAGCATCTACCACCCGCGCTACTATGATGAATGCCGGGAAGCGGGAATCCCCAGCGGCTCCTTTGTGCTCAAGGACAACGCCTATGGGGTGGAGCAGAAATTGCGCGCTATCATGAAGCTGGGGTACAACAAGTATGATGTGAAACACGGGGAGGACGATACTGAGGGAGAAGCGCCCTACATTAGCTATTGTTTCAACGGCAAGCGTGTTTACCGGAGCGTGATGCGCTTTGGTTCATCTGGCTCCGAACTCCTTTTCGAGCTGAACGCTGCCTGCAGCAAGGCCAACTGCAGTGAGCTGCCCGCTTCTCGCGCGCGGCGTTGATTTCCCAAATCACCCCCAGACCATCGTAAATCTTGACAATATGCGGTGGGGGGTGTAGATTGGCGGAGCAATGGAAGAGCCACATGTATTGGGAACGTATGGGCGCGCGCCGATTGCCATGGCGCGTGGTGAGGGGTCCTACCTGTTTGACACGGAGGGCCGCCGCTATGTGGATTTTTGCGCGGGAATAGCCACCTGCTGCCTGGGGCATGCACACCCGGTGGTGGTGAAGGCTCTCTGCGACCAGGCGCACACGCTCATGCACTGCTCCAACCTGTACGGCATCCCCGGCCAGGAGAAGCTTGCCAAGATGATTGTGGAGGATATCATCGGCATCCCCGGCCGTGTGTTCTTCTCCAACAGCGGCGCGGAATCCAACGACGGCATCATCAAGGTGGCCCGCCGTTTCGGCCACCGCCATCCGGTGGCGGACGGCTCTCCGCGCTATGAGGTGATTACCTTCAACAAGAGCTTCCACGGGCGCACGCTCGGCTCCATGGCCGCCACCGGGCAGACCAAGATCCAGGTGGAGTTCGATCCGCTGCTGGTGGGTTTCAAATACGTGGATTTCAATGATCTGGAGGCCCTGCGCGCGGCTATCTCCCCCATTACCTGCGGCATTATGCTGGAGGCTATTCAGGGAGAGGGCGGCGTGAACCCGGTGCAGCCGGAGTTCCTGCGCGGCGTGGCCGCCCTTTGCAAGGAACATGACCTGTTGCTCATGATTGACGAGGTGCAGTGCGGCTTCTGCCGCTGCGGCGCCACCATGGGCTGGAAGGCCGTCTGCCCGGAGGTGGAGCCGGATTTGGTTTCCTGCGCCAAAGGCATTGGCGGCGGCTTCCCCCTGGGCTGCTTCTGGGTGAGCAACCGCGCCATTGATGCGCAGGGCACGCCGCTCTCATCCATCATGAATGCCGGCTCCCACGGCTCCACCTTCGGCGGCACCCCGCTGGCCTGCGCCACCTCCGCCGCCGTGGTGGGAGAACTGATCCGCAGCAACCTGGCAGACCGCGCCAAGGAGCTGGGCGAGTATGTGAAGGCCACCGTGGAGGGCTGGGGCATCCCCTGTGTCTCCGGCGTGCGCGGGCTGGGCCTGCTGCGCGGCGTGGGATTCGACAAGGAGAAGTTCCGCCACCCCCTGCCGGAGGGTTCCACCCCTGCCGCGTATGTGAACAACCTGTGCCGCGAGGCCGGGCTGCTGGCATGCCCCGCCGGGCCGGACACCCTGCGCCTCATTCCCGCCCTCAATATACCGCAAGAGGTTCTGGACGAAGGCCTTGCCATTCTGCAGAAGGTGCTGCGGGAGGCCTAGGACAGGGCATTTTCTCCACCAATTTTGAACAGACTAAACAAAACAGGCGCAGTGATGCGCCTGTTTTGATGTAGAGAACTTTTCCACCATGAACTTGAAAGCGTTTCACGTTCTTTTGTCTGCCGTGGCGGCCATTGCGCTTGCGTTCCCGCAGGCGGATGCAAGGGTCATTGTGCACGGCGACACCAACCCGGGCAACCGCAATGTGGTGCATCCCGGCCGCTACCTGCCGGGCGGCAACATGCCTGTCAGCCGCCGCCCCATGCCGCAGCCCAGGCACATTCAACCGCCGCCTCCCCCCAGGCAGCATGTGGTGCGCCACCCGCGGCATCCGCAGCCCCCGCCCCAGCCCAGACCGAGGGTCAAGGGTCCGGAGCGGTACACCCCGGAAGGTTACCTCAAGCCCAGCACCAAGGCTCCGCACCGGGTGCAGGACGGACCCCTTCAGCCCCGTCGTTAGAGAGAGACGATACAGGTGGCTGATTTCTAGCCAGTAACACGCAATGGCAAAGCCCCGCTCGAAAGAGCGGGGCTTTAAGCGTTTTTTGGGGCATCACGCCTCCGTCTTGTCGTGCACAAAGAGCATCATGATGCGGAAGACGGCGAGGACGGGGAGCTCCACCCACAGGTAGTACCAGGGTGCAGGCCCCAGGAAATCCAGCAGGGTACCGGGCACGGGCGCGCCCTGCGTGTAGCCGTAGTTGGTGCCCAGCCAGATGTTCACGGGGATGATGAGGATGATGTACAGGTTCATGAGCCCCAGGGAGATGAGGTCATCGTACCCGCGTGCGCGCCAGCCGATGAGCACGGGGATGGAGAGGGCCACCACCATGAGCAGGCCGTGGGAGAGGAAGAAGATGAAGAAGGGCAGGCTGGGGTAGCCGTCCGCCATGGCGGGGGTGATGAGCGCCTGGATGCTGGCGGTGAGCACCGCGAAGAACACGAGCGAGCACGCCCAGTGCTTGCGCCACCAGAGGGCGATGACCGATACCACGCTCATGAAGGAGCAGAAGTGCAGGGGCATGTTGTAGCGCCACTCTCCGTAGGCGTCTGAGAAGGCGCGCCAGCAGAACTCGCTGGCGAACTGCAGGCCGATGACAACGGCAAGCGCGCGGCAGATGCGGAAGCGGGTTTCCTGCTTTTGGCGGCTGCCCCACCACAGCACGGCGGCGGTGGCCAGCACGGTGAGCGCCAGCGCAATGAGGTGCGGCGGGGACCAGCGGATGAACGGGTGGGTGAGCTCTGCTAGCATGGCGGTGATTCTCAAGCGGTTTCTTGTGGCGTGGAGCGGCGTTTCCAGATGGTGGCCAGGCGCGCGCAGACCATGAGCTGCACCTGGTGGAAAATCATGAGCGGCAACAGCAGGTTGTTGTCGAACTGCCCGAAGAGCGCGAGCATCATGGGCGCACCCACGGCCAGGCTCTTCTTGGAGCCGCAGAAGACAATGGCCACGCGGTCCGCATGGTTGAAGCGCAACAGGCGGCAGAGAAGGTAGAGGATGACCTGCACGAGCGCCAGGAGGATGCCGCTGGCGGCCACCAGCCCCAGCAGGTGCGCCAGGCCCAGCTGCTGCCAGTAGCCGTTTGCCGTGGCGCTGGAGAAGGCGGTGTACACCACCAGCCAGATGGTGGCCTGGTCGTTCAGCTTGATGAGCGGTGCGTGCGCGCCCACCCACGGGCGCAGGAAACGCTGGCAGGCCTGCCCGGCAAAGAAGGGCAGCAGGATTTGCGCGCAGATGTCAAGCACGGTGTCCAGGCCTATGGCGGCGCTGTCCACCACAGCGGTGGTGGAGAAGAGGATGCCCGCCAGCAGGGGGGTGAGAAATACGCCCAGCAGGCTGGATACGGAGGCGGAGCACACCGCCGCCGGAACGTTGCCCCCGGCCACGGAGGTAAAGGCGATACTGCTCTGCACAGTGGAGGGCAGGCAGGCCACATACAGCAGCCCCGCAAACAGGGCGGCGCCCACCATGGGCTCCAGGAGCGGCCGCAGCAGCGGCACCAGCAGGGGGAACAGCAGGAAGGTGGCAAACACCACCAGCGTTTGCAGCCGCCAGTGCAGCAGGCCCTCCCACACGGAGGCCCGCGAGAGCTTCACCCCGTACAGGAAGAACAGCAGCACCACCGCCGCCGCGGTGAGCCAGGAGAACACCGTGGCGCCCGCGCCGCTGCACGGCAGCAGCAGCCCCAGCAGAACCGCCAGCACAATGCCCGCGGTGAAGCGGTCAACCTTGCCGAGGAAGGCTGGCATGGCTCACTTGCGCGGCGGGAACTCGTAGTTCACGCGCCCGGCGTTGGTATCCAGCACCAGGTAGGCCTCGAATTTGCGCCCGTTTTTGCGGCTCACGAAATCGGAGATGAGCCCGGTCTTGCCCTTGGAAAGCAGCTGCACGGCCATCTCCAGCGTGATATCCACCTCGCACATCTTGCGTTTCACGGCCAGCGGCTTGCGGCTCTTGCCGTAGGCGAGCCCGTCCACAATCCAGGCGTCCTCCGTCTCCAGCAGGTCATGCTCTCCCTTGCCCTTGACGCTGACGGGTCCCACGCGCTTGGCCTGGGCGGGAGCCTTCTGCGCTTCCTTGGCGGGAGCCTCTCCGTCCTCCTTCTTCTTGGCGGCGGAGCGGCGGGAGGCCTTGGGCTTTTCCTCGCGGGGCGGGAACTCCCAGCCCACGTTGCCCTTCTTCTCGTCGAGCACCAGATAGGCCTCGAAACTGCGCTGGGTGCGCTGGGAGACGAATCCGGTAATGAGCTCGCTCTTGCCCTCTCCGAGCACCTGCTTCACCTGTTCCTCTGAAATCTGCTTGCCGAGGATGGTCTTGGACATGGAAAACCCCTTCTTGCCGCTGCTGAGCTTGAAATCCGGCACCAGCCAGAGCTTGTCCGTCTCCTTGAGCTCAAGCTTGCCCTGGCCCTTCACGGCCACTTTGCCGCAGGAGTTCTGGTCTGCAGGTGCGGTTTCCCCGGCATCGTCGTCCTCAAAGAAGAATTCCGTCTTCCAGGAGCCCTTGGCGGTCTTGGGCTCCACCAGTTTGAGCCCGGCGGTGAAGGGCTTGCCGAACTTGGAGCGGAAACCCTCCATCACCGGCAGTTCCCGCTTGGTGATGAGCGTGGACAGTTGCTCGTCGTCCAGGCCGAGCCCGGCATGGAGGCGGCGCAGCCGGAACTTGCAGTCCGGGTTCTTGCAGGAGACGGCATCGATGCGGCTGGTGAGGCCCTTGGCGCCGCAGGCGGGGCATGCCACCTTCAGGTCGGGGTTCTTGCCCTCCTTCATGTAGCTGCGCACGGATTCCACGATATCTGTGGTGTAGGCGCGGATGTCGCGCATGAAGTCCTTGCGCTTGAGCTTGCCGTTCTCCATCTGTTTGAGGCGGTACTCCCAGTCGCCGGTGAGCTCCGGGCTGGAGAGGGTGCTTACGCCGATTTTGCCCAGGAGGTCGATGAGGTCCATACCGCGGCGGGTGGCCACAAGCTCCTTGCCATCGCGCACAATGTACTCTTGGGAGATGAGCCCCTCGATGATGGCAGCGCGCGTGGCGGGGGTGCCCAGGCCGCGCTCCTTCATGGCATCCGCCAAATCCTCGTCCTCCACCAGCTTGCCGGCGGTTTCCATGGCGGTGAGCAGGGTGGCTTCCGTGTAGGCGGGCGGCGGCTTGGTGGTGTCCGTCACGTCTTTCACCTTGTCGGCTTTCACGGTCTCGTTCTTGGCAAGCTTGCAGAGCTCGTCCTTCTTGCGCTTGTCTGCGCCGTAGAGGGCTCGCCAGCCTGCGGAGAGCTGCACGCGGCCGTGGGTGTGGAAGTAGTCCTTGGCCTTGGGGGTAGCCACCAGGGTGGTGCGCTCGGTGTCCTCGAACTCCGCGTTGGGCATGAACACGCCCAGGAAGCGCTGCACCACCAGGGTGTAGATTTTCTCCACGTCACCGGTGAGCTCGGTGACCACGCCGGTGGGGATGATGGCGAAGTGGTCGCTCACCTTGGTGCTGTCGAACACGCGCTTGGAGGGCCTGATGCGGCGCTCGCTGATAATCTGGTCTGCGAAGGGGGCGAACTCCGGCAGCCTCTCTCCCAGCTGCGCCACCGTGCGCGTGGCCACCTTCAGGTAGTCGTTGGGCAGGTATTTGGAATCTGTGCGCGGGTAGGTGAGCACCTTGTGCTTCTCATAGCATTCCTGCGCAATCTGCAGTGTGCGGCGCGCGGAGAAGCCGAAACGGTTGCTCGCCTCGCGCTGCAGGGAGGTCAAATCGAACAGCATGGGCGCCGGCATGGATACGGGTTTGCGCGTTTCCAGCACGGTGCCTTCCTTGCCCTGGCAGCGCGCCGCGATTTCACGCGCCTTTTCTGCGCTCCAGATACGGTCGCGCGTGCGCTGCGGGGCCTTTTCATCCTTCTTCCAGTCCGGGTTGAACCACTTTCCCTCGTAGCTGCCGCTCTTGGCCTTGAAGGTGGCCTGCACCTCGAAGAACTCCTCCGGTTTGAAGGCGAGCACCTGCTTCTGGCGCTCTGCCAGGATGGCGAGCGTGGGGGTCTGCACGCGGCCCGTGGGGGTGATGTTGAAGCCGCTGGAGCCGGATTGCAGCACGGTGAGCGCGCGGGTGCTGTTGAGCCCCACCAGCCAGTCTGATTCAGAGCGGCACACGGCGGCATCCGCCAGGTTCTGCATCTCCTTGTCCGTCTTGAGCGCGTTCCAGGCCTCCAGGATGGAATCGTCCGTCATGCTTTGCATCCAGAGGCGGCGGATGGGTTTGGAGATTTTGCCGTAGCGCACAATGTTGCGGAAGATGAGCTCGCCCTCGCGCCCGGCATCGCATGCGTTCACCAGCTCTTTCACTTCTCGCCCGCGTGCCAGTTTCAGCACGCTGCGCAGGCGGTCCCCGGATTTCGCTATCGGCTCCAGCTCCATGGAATCCGGCAGCACCGGCAGGCACTCCATCTTCCACGGCAGGCTCTTGCCTTCTGGCGTCTGCGGCTTTTTCTGCTCCACCAGGTGACCCACCGCAGAGGTGATGATCAGGGAGTCGTTGCTGTAGCTCCCGCTGGCGTTGTCTTTCTTCATCTTACCCAGCTCCTTGCCGAGCACGCGCGCCAAATCTGCGGCCACGCTGGGTTTTTCTGCGATAATAAGTGTCTTGGACATGGTGGGATGAAATTTGCTCCGCCTTGCGCCCCGCGGGCGCTCCGCTTGTCCTTATAGACACAAAAAAATCGCCCTTTTGTCAAGCCTTAAATGCGTCATTTGAATGAAAAGTAGCACATTTGTAAAAAATTGAAAATAAATTCCACAATCTGCCCGGTTGCGGTATTATATGGGCATGGTAGGTGATGCGAGCGGGAGCGTTTGCATCACAGGCCAAGCAATCAACCAGATACTTCCAACCATCATGAAGAGACAATACCTCGCCATTGTTGCCGCAGCCATGCTGCTTCCCCTGAACGCCCAGAATCCCGCCCCGGCGGCGCCCGCCGCGCCTGAGAGTGCTCCGTCTGCCGCGGAGAGCGACCAAGCGCTGCTTGAGAGCTACGCCGCCAACCCCACGCTGGAGAACGCGGCGCGCATCCTCTCGCTCAGCTCGCTGAACCCGGAGAACGCCACGTACCGGGAGGGATTCTGCTCCCAGCTCATCCGGCAGCACAGCGCGCACCTGCGCGAGCTGCTGGAGAAGGTGGGTATGCCCGGGCCGCCCATCCGCATGCTCATCTGCACCAGCTGCTGGCTGGCAGATACGCCGGAAAGCAACAAGGAAGCCGCCACCACGCTGGAATACGATCCCATCATCGCCGCGTACACGCGCATCAAGCCCCAATCTCAAAAGCCGGATTTCACCAAGTTGGAAAACCTTTCTTCCTCCCCGGTCGAGGCAATGGCCCTGGATATGGCCTGGGGCGCATACGATGCCGCGCGCAGCCGCGATATCCTCTGCTCGTTCATCCGCTGCGGCACCCGCAAAGCCGCGCCGGAAAAACCGTACAAGCTTTGGTTTGTCACGGATGAGCAGCGCAAGGAGTCAGAGCGTGCCGACGCGCCGGATGTGGTGTCCATGGCCGCCAAGTGGAGCGTGCTGAGCCGCGCGAAGGCGGATGCCGCCTTTGCCGCAGAGGTTGATGCCTGCCTTGCCACCCTGCCGGCGGATGTGCAGGCCCGCTGGAAGGAACCCCTGCCGGACACCCCCAAGAACAAATCCCAATACACCCCCAACCCCACAGAGTAGGTTATGCGGTAATACTGCTTGCCGCCGAGGTGGGAATGTATCCGGAGGGGAAGGCCACCTACTGCTTGGCGGCTGCTGTGGCCTTGTTTTTTACCTTGACCCTGCGCAGGATGAACAGGGGCAGGGTAAATACCAGAATCACCAACAAGGGAATGAAGAGGTAGAGATAGAGGTTGAGGTAGTGCTTGCAGGCGGGGTCGTCTGCACGTTCGCCCTGTTTCCACCAGCGGTAGGCCAGGGTGGGGTTCCACTCCACGGGTGAGAAGGGGTTGAGGTGCAGGAGCCCGCGGCGCGCCATGGCGGGGGCGTACCCGCATTCGCTGGCCTTGATGTACCAGTTGTCCGCCTGCGCGCTGTCGCCCAGGCTGTCGTAGTGCAGGGCGAGCTCATGGGCGGCAAAGGGGGATTGCAGGCGGGTGGCGGCGTCCTCCAGCATTTGCAGGCCGCGCGCGCGGCCTTCCTCACCCTGCGCGCCGTCGCGCAGGAGCACGCCCAGGCGCACGGGGGCGCGGTCGTGGTTGAGCAGCACCGCGCGCTCGTAGAAGGGTATGGCTTCCGCCGTGTTACCTGCTTCCTCTGCATCCCAGCCCTTTTGGTAGAGGGCCTCCGGGTAGGGGTGGGGCTCGGCCACGGCGGCCTGCAGGTACTTGGCGGCGGCCTGTTCGTCCTTGTCCATGTTGACGCCGCGCAGGAGCTCGCAGTAGACAAGGTAGGCCATCTTGGTGTCCCCCTTGTCGGCGAGCTTCCTGGCATATTCCATGCCGGTTCGCATGCCGTCCTTGGTTCTGCTGGTGGTGTAGAGGCGGAAGAGCTGGGCGAGTGCCTGGGTGTTGCCTTTGTCCGCCAACTGCTTGTAGATGGCCAGGGAGCGCTCCGTATCCGGCTTGGTTCCCATGCCGCTGAAGAGCATGTCCGCCTGCTTGAGCATGGAAGGTTCATCGCCCTCTGCGGCACGTTTTTCGTAGAGCGCGTATGCCTTGGCGAAAGCCTTGTAGGCTTCCTCCGGCTGCTTTTCCACAGTGTAGATGCGGCCGAGCATGGTGCAGGCCCAGGTCACATCCTTGTCTGCGGCGAGCTTGAGCCACTTGAGGGCCTCTTCCCGGTCCGCAGGCACCACGGGATCCCCCTGCAGGTAGAGGTGCCCCAGGTTGGACATGGCCTGGCCGTTTCCGCGTGCGGCCATGTCCTGGAGCATCTTCACAAAGAGGTCCGCCCATGCCAGCGCCTGTTCACGGTGCCCGGCGTAGTCGTAGCGCAGGTAGACCTGGCGCGCGGCGCGCGGGCTGCCGCCGTTTTCCAGAGCCTCTTTCTTCAAGTCCGCCAGGGCGGATTCCAGCTTCTCGTCGCCGCAGCTCAGGTTGGCCTGGGGCGCGGCGGGGGCCTCCTGCTGTGCGGGCAGCAGCGGGGCGCAGGAGAGCAGGGCGGTGATGAACAGGGCGCGCAGCATGGTTTCAGGAATCTTAGTCTTCACGGCGGCATCCGCCGAAGGAGCGTCCGCCGCGCGGGCCGCCAAAGGACCTGCCCCCGCGGTTGCCGAAAGAGCCGCCGCGGCGGTTGCCGCCAAAGTTGTTGCGGCTGAATTTGCGGTCGCCGAAGCTGCGCTCGCGGCGCTCACCGAAATTTCTCTCCCTGCGCTCGCCGCCGTTGTTGCGGTCGAAGCGGCGCTCGCCGCCGAAGCTGCGTTCGCGGCGCTCGCCAAAGGGCCTCTCCCTGCGCTCACCGCGGTCTCCGAACGCGTGCTCGCGGCGCTCACCGAAGCTGCGCTCGCCGAAAGGCCTCTCTCTGCGCTCGCCGAAGCTGCGCTCACGGCGTTCGCCGCCGTCGCGGTTGAATCGTCGGTTGCCGAAGGCCCTGCCTCCGCGGTTGCCGAATCCGCTGCGGCGCTCACCGCCAAAGCTGCGCTCGCGTCGGTTGCCGAAGCTGCGCTCGCCGCGTTCCTCTCGCTCGCCGTTGCGGCGAGCGGCAAAGGGCACGCGGCCGAAGGGACGCGCACCGCGCTGCGGGCGCTCCGGCTCAAAGGATTCACCCTCCGAATACTTGGTGGCGGTGCCCAGGGCCTCCTCCTCCGTCTCGAAATCCGCCGGGTTGAACACGTAGTCGTCATCATCCTCCTCTGCGGCGGGGGCACCCGGTTTCACGGGAGCGGTGCGGGGCTTGAATACCTGCTGTGCGCCCATGAGCCCCTTGCGGCGGGGCGGGTTGGTGGTGGCTTGGGCAATCTGCTCCTCTGTGAGCATGGCGCAGTGGCCGGGCTCCAGGTCGCCGCCCCAGAGGGAACCTATGCGCACGCGCACCAGCTTCTTGACGCGCAGGCCCAGGCAGGCGAACATCTGGCGCACCTGGCGCTTGAGCCCCTGTTCCAGCACCACGCAGGCGCGTCGCGCGGAAAGGCGGGATACATACTTGGCCTTGGCCTGGCCCTCCGGCAGGTGCAGCCCCTTGAGCAGCTGGATAAGCACGCTGCCATCGAACGCCTGGTCCAGCGTGACCCAGTATTCCTTTTCAATGCCTCCCTTGGGGTGGGAAATGTTCTGCAGCAGCTCTCCGTTGTTCGTGAGCAGCAGCAGGCCCTCGCTGTCCCCGTCCAGGCGCCCCGCATAGTTCACATAGCGGTACTTGGGGGGCAGCAGGTCGAACACCGTGCCGGCAGCTCCCTGCGCATCCCGGCTGCACACAAAGCCGCGCGGCTTGTTGAGCAGCAGGGTCACCACCTCCTTGGGGGTGGCGTGGTGGCCGTCCACCTTCACGAAATCCGTGGGCAGCACGCGCAGGCCCGGCGTTTCCACGCGCTGTCCGTTCACTTCCACGCGGCCCTCCGCAATGAGCTTGTCTGCCGCGCGGCGGGATTCATAGCCGCAGGAGGCAAGGAATTTGTTCAGTCGCACGCTGCCTTCCGGCGCGGCGGGGTATGTTTCTTCTTCCGGCATATCTGGGGTTTTGTATCTTGGGGGTAAGAAAGAAGCCTCGCGGTCGTACAACCGGGAGGCTCTGAAAAATCTGGAGTTCCCTGAAAGGCGGGAATCAGGACTCGAACTTGGTCTTGGGCAAGCCGATCGGGCTCTGGCCCTCCTTCCATTGTCCGCGCTCCTTCAGGAGCTTGACACGTTCAAAACGCTTGAGGACGGAACGCTTGCCGCCCACGGTACCGGTAGCTTTCAGTGTGGAGTGCTTAGACATATCTGTTGCTTTCGTAAAGGTTGATCCCGCATCCCTGCGGAACGGGGTGGCCGTTTATACTCCTTTTCCAACACAATGGCAAGCGAAATTTCTCAAAAATTTGTCAACCGCCTCCAAACTGCGCTCCTGTCCCGGCTCGTCTCATGCCTTGCCGGCACGCGGCTTGCCCCGCAGCAGGGGGAGCACGGCGTCCACATTTTCCATTTCCATGAAACCGAGTTCGCGGTCCGGATTGGCCAGCCGTTCAAAAACAATGTCCCCCGCGCCGGCGGCCCGGTGCTCCACATGCAGCGGTGCGCACAGCGGCCAGCTGCGCAGCGTGCCGCGGAAAAGTCCCGGCTCCAAGACCAGCAGCCGGTGGTCCGTCACGGCATACAGGCTGCGGCGTTTCTTGCGCATATCCAGCAGGGGGGAGCACACCAGATAGGCCGGGACAATGATAAAGGGCACCACCACATAAATCACCAGGAAAAGCCATTCATCCGGCGTCAAGTCTTGCTCCTTCCCCAATAAATCTGCAACGTGGGAGGCTAGGAGTGTGAGAAAAAAGAAGAGGGAGAACGCCACCAGGCACACCGGCGCAAACACCAGAGACGACACTCGTTTGAAATTCCACGTGGGCTTGGGACGCCCCAGCCACAGCAGCTTTTCCCGGTCCTCCAGCGTTTCGCCCAGCCGCCGTCTCTCCTCCGGTCTGCCTTCCACTCGTTCCCAAAGTGTAGCTGCATCCGTTTCCATGCGCGCATTATACTGTCCCTGGCTGGCGAGTCAAGGAAGAACGGCCCCCTGGCCGGTGAGTGTACATGTGTTTCAATGGTTGTTTCCCTGTCTTGCAACGAGTTGAGGGGCAATCGTTTGGGAGAGCGCCAAATATGGATGCCCCCTCCACCTTTGAATTTTGGCAGTAGAGGCGGCAAGAGATATGCAACGGGATAGTGGAGCCGCTCATTTCTGAACCTCCAAGATGCGCTCCGTGTTTCATCCTCCCCTCCACCCGGATTATTCCGCCTGCAAATCAGCGTCGCTTTTGCCGAAAAGTGACGCTGATTTGCGCGCTGAGCTACAGCTTGATATGCTAATCCATACTAAAAGCCTTGTCGAGTTCTTCGGGAGAAATGACCTTCTTCATGCGCCCGGTCGTATCCTTGCCGGCACGTTCCATGAAAGCCTCCAGGCTCTTCTCCATGCGGCTTTCCAGCTTGCCCATCTCCGCTTCGTTTGCGACAACGGCCTTCTGTAGATCATCCATGTTGAAGACACCGGATTGGGCTGCCTTTCGGACATTGACGATGGTGTCGATACTTTCGCGCACGGTGGCGGCGCTCTGTTCGGCGTTCTCCGGGGTGCAAGCGTCCAGGGTGTCGCACAAGCGGGTCAGGGCAGCCTTGAGTGCGTCCACGGCTTGCACGGGCGTGGCATAGGCGGCGGCCTGTTGAACCGGAGTGGTGGCAGGGGCTGCGGGGGCGGAGGTTTGCGCGCTCAGGGGCAGCGCAACCATTGCGGCGATGGTGATGATGTGTTGTATTTTCATGATATGAGTATATGGTGAAGTGGTTTCAAGTGAAAGTTAGGGAAGCCAACGTTTTATTCTGCCAGCGGGGGCAGGTTGTAGGAGGCGCGCCAGCGCTCGATGGAGGCCTTTCTGCGTTCCGGGGATGGTTCTGCCTTCTCGATGAATTGCACATACCACTTGTATGCGGTTTCGAGGTTTTTCTCCACCCCGGTCCCCTCTGCGTAGCATGAGCTGAGGTAGCGGGCGTCCTGCTCGTTTTTCTCGGCCTTGGCCTCAATGAGCTGCACTCCCTTGCGGGCAAACTCGGCCCGTTTCTCTGCCGGCAGCTCCTTGATGCCGTTGAGCTGCATGGCCAAATCGAGCATGGCGTAGGGACAGCCGTCCTCCGCGGCCTTTTGGAACCAGAAGTTCTCCAGCTCCAGCGCGTCACCGTTGCTATCGGCGTAAGAGAAAATCATGAGCATCAGCCCCCCCAGTTTCCATTCGGATTCGGGGTCGCCTTTTTCCGCGCCGGCCAGGATATTTTGGATTATCTCCTGATTGATGTTGTCCTTGTGGTCCGCCAAGATTTCCCTGGTGTCGGAAATCCGATCATCGATGCCGGGTGCGTCCTTGGAGCAGCCGCAAAGAATGAGCGCGCACAGGCACCATGCGGTGATTTTTGTTTTGGTATTCATCATTGAAAGGGAGTCTATCAGTTCCGGGCTGGATTTGCAAGATTGTGGTTCATCGTTATAAACTCGGGATGGGGAATGATGACCGCCACGAGCCGGATGCCGGCCACAACGCCGTTTTTGATGTGGAATTCTATGTTGGACATGGTTTGTTGCCTTTCTATCTTGAGGTTTGGTGAGGGCGCCCCCACTCGCCGCACCTGCGGCATGATGGCGTTCTCTACTACCTATAAGCAGGAAAACGGGAAAATGTCCAAATTTTTTGAAAAAAATCGCCTTGAGACCGATTTTTTTGCTTGGTTTTGTCGTAATTGATTAAAATGCAATGTGCTAAGAATTGAACTTTTTTGGCGGTAAAGGCAGCAAGAGATATTTTCCTCCGGCGGGGACATGCGCCTTTTGGCTGTTGATTTTTCCAGCGCGGCGCGTTCCCCTTGTAAAGAGACAAGAAACCGTCTCCCGCGCACGCGGCGCGCGATTGTGCTTGCAGTCTGCGGGGCGGGGATGGTAAAATGACTGCAATCTGCCATGTTGGAGACACGTAACATCTGCCTGGAGGTGGAGGGGGAGGAAGAACCCCTCTTCCTGCTCAACAACATCAATTTCTGCGTACCCAAGGGCCATTTCATGGCTATCGTGGGCCCGTCCGGCTGCGGCAAGACCACGCTGCTCAAGAGCATAGCGGGCATCATGGCCACCACCTCCGGCTCCTTCTTCTGGGAGGGGCGCGATTTGGCGGAGGAGGGCGATTTCAAGCCGTACGAGATTGGCTACGTGCCCCAGTTCAGCATAGCGTACGACGAGTTGACGGTGGACGAGAGCATTGAGTGCTCGGCCCGACTCCGCGTGAAGGGCGACGAGGACGAAATCAACGACCTCGTCGATTCCGTGCTGGAGGAAACCGGGCTCACCGAGATAGCGGACCGCCAGGTGAAGCGCCTTTCCGGCGGCCAGAAGCGCCGGCTTTCGCTGGCCATGGAGCTGGTGTCGCACCCGCGCGTGCTGCTGTGCGACGAGGTGACCAGCGGGCTGGACCCCCGCTCCGAGCAGGAGATTGTGGAGCTGCTGCACAACCTGAGCCGCAAGGAGGGCCGCATTGTCATCTCCGTGACCCACAGCCTGGCGCAAATGGATTTGTACGACAGTATCATGGTGCTGGTGAAGGGCAACCTGGCCTACCACGGCACCCCCGCCGCCATGATCCACTACTTTGGCGTGCAGCGGGTGGAGGACGTGTACCCGCAGCTCGCCCTGCGCGAGCCGGAGGACTGGAGCCGCAGCTGGCTCAAGCACCGCGCGGACTACTACCGCCGCATGGAGAGCGAGCACGTGGAGAAGTACCGCCTCATGGGGCAGGAGCCCCCCGCCGAGGGTGGCCCCGCCGCAGGCGACGAGGAGGAGGAAGAGGAAACGCCCTCCTTCTTCTGCCAGTTCTTCAACCTGCTCAAGCGCCGCTTCACCATTCTGGCCAGGGACAAGACCCAGCTCATCCTGCAGCTGGCCATGATCATCGTCTTCCCCATCCTGGTGGCGCTCTTCTCCAGCAAGGGGCAGGAGCAGCTGCACAACCTCACGGACCAGGCGAGCAACGATATAGCCGCAGAGGTGCAGGAACAGCAGAGGATTGCCGAAACCCGCGCCAAGGTGGGCTCCGCGCAGTCCGGCATCATCATGTTCGAGGTCATCCTGCTGGGGCTCATGGGCTCCAACAACTCCTCCCGCGAAATCGCGGGCGAGCGCCAAATCATGGAGAAGGAGAAGTTTGCCGGCACCAAGACCTCCGCGTACCTATCCTCCAAGCTGGTGTACCTGGCGGTGCTGGTGCTGGTGCAGAGCCTGTGGATGTACCTCTTTGTGCAGTATTTCTGGCCGCTACGCGGCGATATGTGGAACCACCTGGGCTTCCTGCTGCTGGCAAACGCGGCCATGACCACCGTGTGCCTGGGCATTTCCGCCAACTGCAAGACGCCGGACCAGGCATCCCTGCTGAGCATTTACCTGGTGGGTTTCCAGCTGCCGCTCTCCGGCGCGGTGCTGGCGCTGCCCACCGTGATTGAGAAAATCACCCAGCCGTTCATCTCCGCCTACTGGGCCTGGAGCGGCAGCGTGATGGGGCTGGACAACGATGTGCTCAAGGCCGTGAACGGCATTGTGCAGACCACCTTCTCCCCCATCTCCCTCTGCCACGGCATCCTCATCGCCCACGTTGTCGCGGGCATTGTCCTGGCCTACATCGGCGCCCGCCGAGAGCGCTGGGAGTAAGCTGCACATTATCAACCCATCATCCATTACCATCCAGATATGGCAAGACGCAAAAACAAGAAAGGCAGCGGGGCCTCCCGCACAACCCTGGCCATCGGCATAGGGGGCGTGGCGGTGCTTGCCGTTGCCGCGCTGGTGTTCTCCGGCGGTTCCAAGCGCACCGCCCCGGACGCCTCACGCAACTTCAGCATTGCAGACTACCGCACGGATGCCTCACGCTACACCAACAATCGGTACAGCATAGAGGGCCGCGTGGAAAACATCGAAACCCTCGGGAACGACCGCCTCGTCGCCATCTCCATACCCGGCAACAAGCAGGAGCGCCTGCCCCTGCTGGTGCGCAGCGGTGTCTCACGCGGGGTGAACCTCACCCGCGGAGACAGCTTCCTCTTTGAGGTGGAGTGCTGCACCGGGCATGATACGGACCAAAAGGAAATCAAAGGCGTGCTGGTGGTGCGCCGCGTAGAGACAAAGTGATGAAAACGTTTTACCCCATGCTGCTGCTGCCCGTGCTGGGCGGCTTCCTGTACGGCCAGATGGAACCCGGGAGCTATGCCATCTCCCCGGACCTGTCCGGCACCCAGCAGAACAACAACGCCAACAGGGGCAAGAAGGCCCGCTCCTCCCAGTCCAAGAAGGCCCGCGATTCACGCGAGGACGACGAGTACGACGAGGAGGAAGTGGACGACCGCCCCTCCCGCCGCGGAAGTGGCGGCGGCTCCGGCGTGAATGATGCCGGCGAGCCGGAGAACCCGCGCCTGCTGGGCATGGAGATGCCCCTGCTGGACCCCTCCTCCGACACCGTCACCTACAACGGCGGCAAGTTCGACGTGGGCAACAACGCCGTTGTGCGCGCCCGCTTTGAAAAATACCTGCAGCAGAACCCGGACGACTCCACGGAGGCCAAGCGCTACCGCCAGCGCATGAACGACCTGCTCAAGCTCACGCAGAACAATGCGCGCCAGCATGCGGAGGTGGGCAGCCAGACCCTGCTGCAGATTGGCCGCGGGCTGTATGAAATCAACGATTATTCCGGGGATGCGGGGCAGGCTGCCACGCTCGCCAGCGCTATTGCGTCCGCCCTTTCCGTGCAGTACGCCAACCGCGACCGCGAGCGCAAGAACGAGCAGCTCACCGAGGAAATCGACAAGCTGGTGCGCGACACCAACATCAAGCAGACGCGCAATGAGAACCGTCCCTCCAAGGAAGTGGGCACCGGCCGCAACCGCCGCCGCCAGCAGGACCAGGGCAAGTCAAACTCCTTCCTCATTGCAGAGCAGACTGCGGAGATTGCCACCAAGAAGGGCTCCAAGGTGAAGAACGACGCCGACAGCGTGGCCGCCACCGAGCTCGCCAAGGTGAACTACCAGGGCACGCTCATCTCTTTCCTGGTGCAGCGCCGCTTCGAGCACGCCCTCATCGGCAGTTTCGCCTACCGCCACATCTTCCGAGATGGAGACAACAAGCTCAACATCAAGAAGGATTCCCAGGCCTCCAAGGTCTTTGAGGGCGGCGCCGGCGTGCCCCCCACCGTGGGCACCATCGCCTCCCTGGCCGCCAATGCCCGCCGTGAGGTGGACCAGAACATGGAGGCCGTGAACAACCTGCTCGCGCAGAACAAGATGGCAGAGGCCACCCAGCACCTCATCGAGGCCGTGGCCATCGGCGAGTACATGCCCAGCGTCTGCACCTTCCCCACGGAGAGCCGCCGCCGCGTGGCCGAGTTCTGGACCCTCCGCAAGCGCAGCCTTTCCGCCCTCAACGCGCGCGACTACGGCACGCTGGAGGAGATTGCCGACAAGATGAAGGCGCTGGACGTGGATTTCGACGACTCCCTGCTGCGCACCTACTGCGAGGGCCGCAAGATGCAGAGCGACATGGCCCTGCGCAACGCACGCAAGGCATTCATGAGCGGGGATGAGGAAGCCGCCACCGAGTACGCGGAGCAGGCCGCCCTCATCTGGCCGCGCAACCCCAACCTCAAGGAGATGCAGAAGGAGGTGATGAAGCTCGACAACAACGATGCCCTCATCACGGAATTCAAGACCCTCCTGGACCGCCGCCAGTACCGCACCATCTACAATGAGCGCAGCAAGTTCAAGGTGGTGGCAATCGACCCCGAACTGGAGAAGAAGTACGAGGAGTGCGTGATGCTCATCGGCACTATCGATGCCATGCTCCAGCAGATTGATACGGCCGCACGCCAGGACAAGCAGATGGGCCCCTGCATGGCTTACGAGATGCTGCTGGACTTCCAGGACAAGGATGCCCGCTACATGGAGGACTCCGCCTTCAAGGACGCCGTGGTGCGCTTCAAGGTGGAGGCGCAGGACTTCGTGAAGGCGCTGGAGGCCGCCAAGGAGCAGGAGGACCGCCGCGAGTTCGGCTCCGCGCTGGCCAACTACTACCGCGCCCAGTGCCTCTGCCTGCCCTCCAACAGGGCCAAGGAAGGCATTGAGCGCCTCTCCAAGCTCATTATGTCCGCCCAGTTCCCGCAGTGATGCCGCGCCCGGTTGTCACCCGCTTTGCCCCCACGCCCAGCGGCCCGCTGCACGTGGGGCACCTGCTGGCCGCGCTGGAGGCCCGCCGCGTGGCAGACGAGCTGGGCGGCACCTGCGTGCTGCGCATCGAGGATATCGACCTGCGTGCGCGCAACCCGCAGTGGGTGGAGCTCATGCATGAGGATTTGGCGTGGCTGGGCCTGCATTTTGACGGCGAGGTGATGTACCAGACCCGCCGTTTCGGCGCCTACGCCGCCGCGCTGGAGAAGCTGCGCGGCCTGGGGCTGCTCTACCCCTGTTTCTGCAATCGCGGGGATATCCGCGCCCACGTGGCGGAATCCGGCCGCGCCCCGCACGCCACCCTGGGCTACCTCTACCCCGGCACCTGCAAGCACCTGCCGCAGGATGAGGTGCAGCGCCGCCTGGCGGCAGGCGACTCCCACTGCTGGCGCATCGACATGGACCGCGTGCAGGACCTCATCGGCTGCCCGGAATGGCATGATGCCCGCTGCGGCACCCGGCGCTGCGTGCCCACCGAATACGGGGATGTGGTGCTCGCCCGCAAGGAGCTGCCCTCCAGCTACCACCTGGCCGTGGTGGTGGACGATGCGGAGCAGGGGGTCACCCACGTCACGCGCGGGGAGGACCTCTTTGATGCCACCCACATCCACCGCGCGCTACAGGCCGTGCTGGGCCTCCCCACGCCGGAGTACATGCACCACGCCCTGCTGCGCGACAACGCAGGCAAGCGCCTGGCCAAGCGGGACGGCGCCCGCTCCCTGCAATCCCTGCGGGATGCAGGCTGTACCCCCCGCCAAGTGCTGGATTCCCTGCAAGCCGCCCTCCGAAACGGCGGCATTTGGCAAATTTGACCCCGCCTAGGGGCTTCCGCGCCCTATGGATGCCGGTTTTTCAATAGTAACGGCAAATTATGCGCGGAAGTATCTTTCTGCCGCTGCCATGACCATACTTCCTGCATACACGTACCGCGTCCGCAGCAGAGAGGAATCCCGGTGCCCCATCTCCTGTTGCAGGGCAGGGAAGTTCCGGTAGAAGGCCGCATGGTAGGTGGCAAAGGTGTGGCGGCAAACATCCTGCCGCCAGTGGCGGGCGCTCTCCCTGCTCCAGCCTGCAGCTTGGCGCAATGCGCGCCAGCGGTGCTGCCAGCACCGCGGTATCGTGCGAATGGTGATATTGCCCGCCTGGCGCAGCGGTACCACGCGGCCGCCGCCCGTCTTGCTGGTGGTGGGCCGCACCACCACGCTCCCGTTCTGCCAGTCGATATCCCGCTCCGGGTCAATGCGGCTCACCTCTGTGGGCCTTATGCCGCAGTAGAGCATCAAATGCAGCGATAATTGCATCTCCCGGTGCTCCGGCAGTTGCGCCGCTTTCTCCAAACGCGCCACCTCGTCCGGTTTCAATGGTTCTATCGGCTTCTCAACCACCTCCGGTGCCTCCACGCGTGATACAGGATTGGTATCGCACCACTCATGCCGTATCGCCGTGGAAAACACCCCGCTCATAATTGCGCGCCCTTTCTTGTACTGGGATGGACTGTTCCCGAATGCCGATTCCAAAATCTTGCGGCAATCTTCAGATGAAATGCTCCTCATCCGCCGCTCCGCCAGCCCGGGATTCATCCGCATCAGCCGCTTGCAAAGATACCTGAAATCCACAATCGACCGCGCCCTCAACCCCTTGCGCACCCTATCCTCCAGCGCCACCTCCACCGCTTTGGCAAAGGTCACCGTCCTTTCCCTCAGTCTCATCTGTTCCGCCCCCAATCGCACGCACTCCCGTGCCCGCCTAACCCGTCCCCGTCCATATTCCAAAGCCTCCTTCGCCACCAAAGCGGCCTCCAGCACATCTATACCTGTTGATTTCAACACCTCAAGTGCCGCCAGCTCCTTGTCTCGACAATGCTTCGGCGCACAGCGCTCAGCATAGTCGGATCTCTCACATATCTCAATCTTCATGCCAACCGTATTCACAATGCGTATAAGATGCCTGCCAATCTGCACAAATTCAAATGTTATAATGTCTTGCTCTACCCACAAAAAAACAGCAGGCCGCTATTTCTGCCCACCTGCGGGCAAATGTTACGCTTTGCGGGCACGTCCTTGATTTTTTTTGAAAAACTTGCTTGACTACGCATTGTGAAGGAGTATACTGAAATTGTTGTCCGAGATTTACCCGTGCATGCCACAGTTGCACCTGCCATCCTTTCAACCTCCATAAACCTTAATCATGAAACAAAAGATTTGTATTAATGCTGTACTTGCGTCTGTCATGGAACACTATTTCGTGTTCCGAAACGAAAAATGGGTGGGGGTACACAATGCCAACTGGATGCCCATACCGTGGTTTGGTGATTTGGAAGCATACTCTCGTTCAGCACGGCGTATAGTCACGGTTGGGCTCAATCCTTCTCAGAGGGAATTTTTATCCAAAAAGGGATTGCGTTTCGATGCAGATGTACTTCATTCTTTTGCTGCTGCTCAATCTGCGGCAGATGTCGATCTGAATGCATACCGCAAGACTTTGAACTTGTACTTTGAAGCTGCTCCCTATAAACAATGGTTTTCCCATTTCAATAAAGTCCTTGTGAATCTGCAGGCATCTTTCGATAAAACGCAAAAATCCCGAGCCTTGCACATCGACTTGATGACTACCCTGCCAACCACGCCGAGTTGGGGAGGATTGGACGAGTTGAATCAGAAACTTATTTCTCAAAATGAGATTTTCAAAATGCTTATCAACGCGCTCAAGCCGCAGCTCGTTATTTTCGTGCCAGGGTATTTGCACCTTGAGGCAGCTGGTCTGACTGTAGGCTCTCGTATAGGCAACACTATGGTTCGCAAAGTCAGTCTGGATGGTGTAGATCTGGCTGTCCAACGTTCACAGAAGCGAGGGCCCCTTTTCACAGACGAAGACATCGCCCAAATCGTTTATCTTGCCCAAGACGTATTTCACTAATCGCCCATACAGATTTTTTTCTTCTCATGAAACTGTTCCCATCTAACAAATTATACTGTGTCCTGCTGATTTGTGCATCAGTTTGTCCAGCCTTTGCTGCGATTGCCTCGAATCAATCCAGAAGCGCTCAATGCCTGTATACAGCAATCGGCAAGGCGGCCTTCGGAAACTTGAGTCGCGGAACTTTAGCCTTGGCAACGCCAGGGGCGGTCTCATCCACCATGGTGGAAGCGGTGGGGCGCGCAGCCGGAGATGGACCTTCCGCGCGAGAGATAGCATTGAGCGATGCGCTACGCGAAGCTGTGCGTGAAGGCGCGGGGGTGGACATCGTTTCGGAATCCCAGGTGAAAGATTTCGCGCTGGAGTTCGACCGCACGTTCACCAAGGCCCGCGGCTATGTCCGCAAGTATGAGGTCGTCTCTGCGGGAATCACCGCTGATGGCTTCTACACAGTGAAGATTAAGGCGGATGTGGACAACAAACCGCTATCCTCCGATGACACGATGACATTTCAGATGATGGCGCGTGAATATGGAGCTCCCCGCTTGGCCATTGATTTGAAAGAGCAGATTTCCGGCGTGAACGGCGGCACCGTGGCATCTGATTGGCTCAAGAACACGGCGGTTCGCTGTGGTTTGAAAGTGGTGGACCTGTACCGCAGCCAGGGCAATGGCGGGGCCTTGGCGAAGCGCGCGGAAATCCTTGGGCGCGGCCAAGAGGCCGCCATGCGCGGTGCCGGTGTTGTTTCCTCCTGCGACTATCTGGTAGAAGGCGAAATCGTGGGAGACAAGGGTGCCGCCAAGAGCTTTTACGGAAGCGCGCCCGTGTACAACTACTCCATGGGGTTGAACGTGCGCGTGACTGATGCCGCCACCGGCAATGTGATGCTCACGGAAACGCCGCCCTCACGCGATGTGCGCATTCCCTCCTCCAAGGTGGAGGGCGACACGGCAGCCGCACGTGAGGCCGTGCGCCAGCTGATGGAGGGTTCCGCCAAGGTGAAGGACAGCGATGCAGGCTGGACCATCATCCGCCGCATTTTTGCCAGCTGGGCAGCTGAAAAAGATCTGGGAGCCCTGTTCAAACTGGAGTTCACAGGCATGGAATTAGATACTGCCGACCGCTTGAAGGAGAAGTTGACGGGTCAGCAGGGGATTGGCTCGGTGTGGGTGCGCAGTGTGGATGCCGCCGGCATTTCCGTGGTGGAATGTGAATCCCGTGTGGATGCTGTGGCGTTGGGTAAGATTATAGCGGGATTCATGGATGGCTATGTCTTGGACCGTTCTGAGAACCGCTATCTTTCTTTCCGTTTGAAAGGCGACCCCGCCGCCAAGAACGTGCAGACCACCGATGCCGACGCAGCTGTTGCCGCCCAACAGGCAGCCGCAAATGATGCCAATGCTTCCCCCAAGGATGAAGAATCCGGCGTGGGATCGTGGCTGACCATCCTTGCCAGCCTGACAACTATCCTTGCCCCCATTCTCGGCTTCTTTGGCGTAAAAGCCCATAAGCACAACGCCTCCAATGCCAATTCTTAATAACCTCTAACTCAAACTGTATCAAAAATGAAAGCAACATATATCATTGCATTGACTGTCGCCGGCTTTGCCGGCTTCTCCGTCAACCCCGTTTCCGCAGCCCCCAAGCCTGTGGAGCAAACCCAAGCCGCCCCCCTGCCGGAAATCTGGCAGAAGGTGCCGGCCAATCAGCGCCTGCAATATGTGCGCGCCGCAGAGATTGATGCCGCGCGTATTTTGGCGGAGCGTATCGTCGGCATTGCGCTTGACGGCGAAACCACGGTGAAGGACCTTGCCGCCGCTGACGACAACATCAAGGGCGCCCTGGCAGCAACCCTGAAGGGAATCAAGACCACGGAAGGCCCGACCTACTGCGAGGACGGTCGCGTGGAAGTGGTGCGCGCCGTCAACCTGCGCTCCCTGATTGAAGTGGTGGTGAACAAGCAGGGCAAGGGCTCCTCCACCTTCCAGAAAACTGTGAACGAGACGATTGACGCCTTGGGTAACGCTGCCATCCCCGGCTCCTTGGGCCATAAGCATGTGATGGCCAAACGCGCCGCAGAAATGGATGTATACCGTCGCCTGGCCGAACGCGCCATGGGAATCCAATTGACTTCCGACACCTCGGTAAAGGATTTTGTGGCGGAAAGCGACGATATCAAGGCAAAGTTCGCCAACACACTCAAATCCGCAGAAATCACTGCCATCACCTACAATGCAGACGGAACCGCCTCGGTAACAGCCACGTTGAAGGTGGGTCCGCTGGTGCGCACCATTGTGCGCACGCGCAATGCCAAGGGGCAGGTCATCAAGGTGGATGAGAAAGCCGAGCAGATGGTGCTGGAGGAAACCGGTTCCGGCGCGGTGAAGGAAGATGCACCCGCAGAGCAGGCTCCCGCCGCGGCCCCCGTGCAAACGCAGGAGGTGGAAACCATCATCAGCGAGGTGCTGGACAGTACGGCAACCATGTGACGCCATGAAGAGGAACCTTGCATTTTGCATGAGCGCCCTGCTGCTGGCGGCCTGCTCCGGCGATAAGACACCCGCAACTGCGGATGCTCCGCAGGCATCACAGCCAGCACGGGCTGCCGCACAAGCACCGGCCGCCGTGCAACAGTTGGCCGCGGCCGCAGCCCCGCAGCAGGCTAAACAACAGGCAAGGCAGAAAGCCAAGGCCGCTGTTAAACAGGCGGCCAAGCCTGTTGCCAAGCCTATTCCGGCTGAAAACCAGGAACGCATCCGCGCCACCGAGCGAGTCATTAAATCTGAAACAACCGTTAGCTAACCATGAACAGACTCATTGCATACGCCCTGGCGTTCTCTGCCCCTTGCCTCTATGCCCAGGCGGAAGCCACCCCACAAAAGGAGGATCCCTTCCAAAAGCTCTCTGAATCCCTGGTGGCCAAGCTGCCGGAGCACCAGAAGCCTGTCAAGCTCGGCGTGGGAAACTTTGTGTACGGCAATACGCCCATGATGTCGCCGCTTTCCGTGGTCATCCGAGAGGAGCTGGAGATTGCCCTGCCCAAGTCCAACCAGGTGAAAGTCATCACCCGCTCCAACCTGGACCAGCTGGAGATGGAGGGTGAATTCCAGGCCACGGAGCTGGTGGAACCCGGCACTGCGGTGGAGAAGGTTACCGTGGAGGGCGTGGAGGGCATCGTGCGCGGCCGCTTCGTCTCGGACGGCACCACCGTCACCCTCTACACGGAAATCGCCTGGCTCCAAGGGGGAGAGGTTACCAAGGACAAGGTGACCTGGAAGATGAACGAGGTGACCGCACGCGTGTGGCCGGAGAAATCCGCGGAACAGGCGCAGGAGGCCGTCACCCCCCAGAACGCGGAGCAATCCATGGCTGGTATCGAGGAGGTGACCAACGCCAAACTGCTCAACATCCGCAAGGATTTCGACATCCAGCTCAAGACCGCGGACGGCGAGCGCGTGTACGAGGAGGACAGCAACATCTCCTTCAAGATGAAAAGCCCGGAGGCGTGCCACGTGGCCGTCATCTGCCACCAGAGCGATGGCAACTCCGTGGTGCTCTTCCCCAACAAGTGGCACAAGGATACCCTCATCCCCAAGGACCATTGGGTCTCTATTCCCGGTGCCCTCAAGAGCGGGTTCGAGATTGAGATCGCGGAACCCTTCGGCTCGGATGTGGTCCAGGTTATCGCTTGCACGGACCAGAACGCACTCATGAAGGAAATCAAGGGCATGGCCTCCGCCGCCACCGAGGACGATCCCTACCCCGTCATGACCCGCGGCATGGTTGTCAAGAAGGTCAAGGCCGCAACTGCAGCAGATGTCTCCAAGCAGACCCTCTGGAGCGAGAAGCACATCATCGTCAGCACCTTCCCCAAGGGCTGACTTTTCATTCCCCCCGCCGCATGCACCCTCACTGGCTGCATGCGGCGGCATATTTATCAACCCAATCTATATCATCACTACATTATGAAAACTAAATACATGGTTGGGAAGATATGACAACTTATTCCCTGCTTTTTGAATCTGCTACCACCGGAACAGCTACATACCGTGGCGAAGGTGAAGGCTTGAATTGGAAGGGCAGCGGTATCAGGTTCACCATCAAGTGACCCGGAGCTATCCTGCCCCTACCCCAGTCCGCTGCCTGCCACTGCTCCTTGTGCCAATACGGCACCGAACAACCTTTCAACCCAATTGGAACAATCAAATGAATATCTCAACCAACATAGTCGCACTCCTGACCCTCTCTTCTGTGGGCATAGTGCAAAACGCCCCGGCCGCATCCACGTCCTCCCTGTTATCACTGCCCGGCTACGCGGAAGCCACCAAGGCACAGCAAGCCGGTGGCGCAAAGGCGAAGGAGGTTCACTTCACCTCCCGGGAAAACAATACAACAGTGGAACACGTCCGCTATGAGGGCGGAGACCCCGCTGCCGTCCTCTACTCCATGGAAAATGATGCAACGGCCGTGCGCATCCGCTACTCATTGGAGGACTTGCCAGCTGATGATTTCATTCTCTACGCCGACGAATTTTACGTAATAACCCTCTCGGAGGCGTCGGAATCATTAACGCTGTGGGATGCCCGAAATTATAACTACCTCTGTTCTGTCCTCCATGTCTACGGTTACGACAACCGGTGGCTCGGCATTCAAGTCAATCGGCTCAATTATTGTGCACGGCGGGAAATGCAACGTGACATCCATTATGGCGGTGCCTGCCAGCGCGAGGTGTGGGTGGGGCTTGATATCGAGGCCTGCAAGGTGGATTCCCGCAACGCTCTGGGCAACATGTTCAATGATGCGCGCATCAATGAGATGCCGCAGCAGGATTTCAGGTACAAGGAGCCCTGCTTGGCACAGGCTCCTGCATTACAGATGCCTCTCGACTTGGTGCCTTCCTACGCCGTCTCCACGTTGCCCTGCATCAGCAATCTAGCAAACGCGTTCTCGGATGCTCCGGCGTTGGACCTATCCATGATTGATTTGGATGCCCTGCGCGTCCGGACGTCAACCGGTTCTCCTGCGGGGGCGAATGCAACTCAGAAGGCAATGCCTGAATCCGCCGTTGTTGCCGGGAGGGAATGGAAGCACAAGGGAGAGGGAAACTTCCTGCCGGCCCAATCATCTGCAGCCGATATACATGATTTCGCGGCAAAATGGAGCGAGAATGGCGGCGATGCCGCATACTATGTATGGGATGGCAAGACCAGTCGCATGTATCCCGGTGGCTGGACACGCATGCGCGTATACGGATCCCGCAGCGATTACGCGGGGCGTATCTTCTTCGGTGAGAGCGATTGCGGCATCATTACTCAAAGTATACCAAGGAAAGAGTTCATCGAATGCGCTACCTCGCTGGATAATTTCGTTTTCATCCCAGATACGGGGAAACTGCACAGCATCGGCTGTTCAGATGAAGATGGGACTATGGGGCAGCAGTATTGCAGCTATGCCGGAAAGCCTATTATCATAGACAAGGCGGTTGAAGGCGAAGACAGGGCGTGTTTAAGCGTTTGGCACTCCATGCCGGGCAGCAAAGATGAATATTTTTGGCTTGTGGCTTCCGAGCGCGCGGTCTCATTGTACCATATCAGCTTGGCCTCCATGAGCGGCAAACGCGTATTCTTCCAAGAGTATGCCGCAGGTGCCGGCGAACAGCAGGACGGCACGCCGAAGCATAGCGCCGCGCCCATTTGGCTTGAGGATAAGAAACTGCTCTGCATCCCGGAGAAGATGTGCACATGGGCCTTGTACCGCATGGACGAAAACACCGCAACGTTCGGTCAATCTATCGGGCATCTGTATACCCACGGGGAAAAGGAGTTTGCGTTGGTCCTGCCCAACGGGCACTATGCGGGAACTGCGGGGTGTGAGGATTTCCTGTATGCAGTGGAAGGAGAGACCTATGCCAATATGCAGACGCTGGCGCTTTGGCGCAACCGCCCGGCGGAAGTGCTGGAGGCCCTGGGAGCCCCCACGGAGGAGGTGGAGGTGCTGCAGCAGACCACGCGCCGCTGGCTCGCCAAACAGGGGTATAATCCGGATGCCATGCCGGCTGAACCGGATTTCAAGGATTTCGCGCGTGTGGAGGTGGATATGCCGCGCTTGCTGACAACAGACGCAGAGACTACCTTCGATGTGAAGCTCTGCCCGGGTGCCAAGGATATCGCCCGGCTGATTGTCCGTGCTGATGGTGTGGAAATTCCCCAAGAGGCTGCGGCAGGCACCTCTGGCGGCGTCACCAAGTCCGTTTCTGTAACGGTGCCGCTGGCCACGCGGGAGAACTGGATTGAGCTGACTCCGGTGGATACGGACGGCATCTCCGGCGAGTCCTGCCGCTTTCGCGTGATTCGCCAGGGAAGCGCTAAACCCGACCTGTATATCGTTTCTTTGGGCGTTTCCAAATACAATGACGAATCCTTGAACCTGCAGTACGCCGCCAAGGATGCAACGGACCTGGCTGCCGCCTTCGAGAAATACGGTACAGGAGAGAAGAAGCATGTGCTGTTGCTGACAGACGGACAGGTGCAGGACAAGGGATGCCTGGAACGCGTGAAAGGCTTCCTGCAGTCAGCCACGGTGGACGACCGCGTGGTGTTCTACTGTGCAGGGCACGGCTTGTTGGATGAGAAGTTGGACTATTATTACGCTCCCGCGGGAATAGACCCGGAGCATGTGGCGGAGACCGGCATCTCTATGAAAGATCTGCAGGCCGCGCTGGAGGAAACTCCTGCGCGGGAGCGCCTGCTGTTGCTGGACACCTGCCACTCGGGTTCCGTGGGTGAGGAGGATGAGGATAAGCTGGCCATAGCCGGCCAGCTGCCGCACGGCGTGCGCGCCATCCAGCACCGTGGCATGAAGGTTAAGAAGGTGGCCGCCGCACTGAACACCGCGCAGAAGAAACGCTACATTGAAGAGATGTTCTCCATGGGCGAGGGAAGGCGCGGCGTGAACGTGATTGCCGGTTCGGCGGGGGCGGAGTACGCCCAGGAGTCGGAGGAATGGAACAACGGCGTCTTCACCTCGGCTGTCATGGAGTGCCTGAAGCACTGGTACAGAGCGGATCGAAACTCAGACGGCAACCTCTCCGTGGCGGAATTGCACAATTATGTGACCACGCGCGTGTCTCAATTAACGGGCGGCGCGCAGATTCCGCAAGCATCTGCGGTGGAAAACCGCAGCAGGATGCAGCTTGTCACCTCTGGCAAAATTAGTGTGGAAAACTGCATATCCCTGCTAGCCGATTACCAACCGAAAAGTGAAGACGATGCCAAAAACGTTCAATTGCTCAAAGGGCTTCTTGAAAACATTGCCCATGGTTCGGGAGTTCATGCCTTGGCTCCGGATGGCTCCAATTACACGGCTTTGCATTATGCTTGCATCATAGGCAACTATCATATTGCAAAAGCGCTGCTGGATATGGGCGCAAATCCAGAACACAGCATAGGCGATTACCAAAGCCCCCCCAAGGAGCGCGCCGCCGGTAACGCCCGTAAATTGTTTGTCAATACTCCGTCTCAAGGCGCAGTGCCCGCATCTACCCCTCAACCCGCATCCCAGCCTGCTCCGGCACCCACACCGTCCGCCTCCACGGAGGACCGCAGTGACCTGCAGCCGATGATAGACCGAATGGCGGCGCTCAAGTGCAAGCAGGAATCCTCCAAGCTCTACCAGAAGCGCCTGCTCATGCTGCTGCCCATGATACGCAATGGGGCTGATGTGAACACCACCACGGTGGAGACCAAGGGTAACACCGCGCTGCACTATGCCGTGGCCATCGGCAGCCTGAGCATCACCAGGTGGCTGCTGGAGCACGGCGCCAACCCCAACGCCGTCACCAACAAGGGAGCCAGCGTGATGGACTGCGTGGGCTCGGACAACGGCAAGGCCATCCGCGCGCTGCTCAAGCAGTATGGCGCAGGCAGCGGCGGAACCTCCTACACCCCTGCGCCGGCTCCCGCACCATCATACGGAAAATCCGGTGACCGCAGTGACTTGCAGCCGATGATAGACCGCATGGCGGCGCTCAAGTGCAAGCAGGAATCCTCCAAGCTCTACCAGAAGCGCCTGCTCATGCTGCTGCCCATGATACGCGATGGCGCGGATGTGAACACCACCACGGTGGAAACAAAGGGTAACACCGCGCTGCACTATGCTGTGGCCATAGGCAGCCTGAGCATCACCAAGTGGCTGCTGGAGCACGGTGCCAACCCCAACGCGGTGACGGACAAGGGGGCCAGCGTGATGCAGTGCGTGGGCTCCGACAACGGCAAGGCCATCCGCGCGCTGCTCAAGCAATACGGCGCAAATTGAAGATACTCCCGTGAAAGCGCTCATCCCCATTCTGATGCCGCTGGCATGCCTGCTCTGCGGTGCCCAGTGTAAGCCGCTTCCTCTTCAGGCGGAAGCGCTTCAGAACAGCTCAACCAGCACCGCGCAGCGCTGGTTGGGGTGGCGCTATATCCAGGGCCGCGGCGTGGGTAAGGATAAGCAGCAGGCGGCGTACTGGTTTGGCCGTGCTGCCGCACAGGGTGACTCCGCCGCAGCGGAGGCGCTGCGCTCCAGCGGCCTGCAGGCTGGCAATTCTGCGCCTTCCTCTTCTTATACTTCGGCGGACCCCTACGCTGGGTGGAGTGCGGAGCGCATCCGCAAGGAGGGCGGCCGCCTCTCTGATGCCGGGCAGCAGACGCAGGCACTGCAGCTCATCATGCGCGCCGCCAACATGGGAGACAGCACGGCGCAGCGCTGGCTGGGCTTCCGCTATCTCAACGGCCGCGGCGTGACCAAGGACAAGCAGCAGGCCAGATACTGGTTCTCCCGTGCCGCCGCCCAGGGCGACAGCAAAGCCGCAGATGCGCTGAAGGATATTCGCTGATCGGCTCATGACCAACTATATCTTTTGCAAATGACATTATGAAAACACGATTGCTTATTTCCATCCCCCTGCTATGCGGCGTGATGGCATTGCCGCTGTCCGCGCATGCCGCCATGGCCAAGCTGCCCACGGAGGCTGAGGCTCAGGCCCGGGCTAAGGCCCAAGAATCAGGAGTCGGCGATTACGCCTACACGGCCCAGCCTTCCACGGAAGGCACGGGCGAGCAGCGTATTTGGAACAACCCGGCCGTGGTGTATGCCGACCCCTACCGGATTGTGACCATGGAGGAGGGCTGGACGGAAGACCTGGGAGCCGTGCTGCACCTGTGGGATGCCTCCACCCTGCGCTATACCGCTTCCATCCGGGCCTTTTTCTGGCATGACATGTGGGGGCAGGACCTGCAGGATCACTCCTCGCAGCCCACCGGGGACGGCAACAAGTGTGCCATGGGCGGCAACCAAGAGGTCTTCGCTATGGCCTATGTGGCCGGGGGCTCGCATTCCATTGCGGCGCATGTAGATGAGTTTATCACGGTGGACGCGCTCAATTTCAGGAGCGGTCGATTTACCTGCAGAGCGAAAAAATCATGTGAACCAAGCCTGGCGGCTGCCCTTGTATCACCCGGCACGGCAGACTTGGGCGGAATGTCCCCCCAGGCGTTCCGGGACGGCGCCGCGGCCATGGTGATTCCCGCCACGCCCTTGGATTGCAAGGTGTTTCCAGAGGTTGCCCCGCTGACGCTCTCGCTGCGCTCCGCGGGCAGCGTGTGCATGGAAAACCTGAATCCCGATACGCTGTCCTTCGACCGCAAGCCAGCGGCTTCCGCCGGCTGGGCCGCAGGCAACCCGCCTGCGGATTTACTGGAGAGTTTCAAACGCATATGCCAGAATGCCTATATGTGTCGGCGCGATGGAGCTGTCGTTTGCGGCACGTCCTCCAGCCGGTGGATGCCGTTTTGCGAATGTGCTTTTGCCATGGATGGTGCATTTGACACCATTTATTTCTTGGGCGACGGGAAGGGAGAGGTGTACCGCCTCACCTCCCCGGAAGCATGGAACGAGGAATTGTTGTCTGCCTTGGTGGAACCCTCTGAGAGCGAGAAGGCCGCCGGCAGGAGCAGGCTTGTTGCCTTGGATGTGCCTGTCGCCGATGCCTCCGCTTCCCACAGCGGCATGCAGGCTCCTACCCTGAACTATGTGGGAGGGGAGGGGAACGAGCTGTTCTGGTTGGTGTCGTGTTATGACGAGTGTCGCCTGTATCGGCTCGATATGGCGAACAAGACCGGCCGGCTGGTGAAGAAATGGCCCGGCGTCTTCCATGCCGAGACCCCCGCCACTTGCCAGGGGAAAATGGACTCCGACATGCATTTCGGGCAGGCCTCCATGCCGACTGTCCACCCGGTGTACCTGCCGGAGCTGCACCTGGTCTGCCTACCGGTGGATGGCACGAAGTGGAGCCTCTACCGCCTAGACGAGAAAACACTGGAAACAACGCACGTGTGCGATGCCATGCTGCGCAATGCGAACGAGTTCGCCTTCATCCTGCCCAACGGGCGGTACGCCGGCTCGCCGGGGTGCGAGAGTTTCCTTGCCTACACCCAAAACGGCAGGACGGTGGGCATGGCCCCCTTTGCTCCGTGGTTGAACCGCCCTGCAGACGTGGTGAGGGCATTGTCCGGCAATGAGCGGGCCGCCGCCATCCTGGCGGCCACCACGGAACGCTGGCTCAAGAAGCAGGGGCGCGGCGCCGGGGACGACATGCCCACCATAGACTCCCTGCCGGAGGTGTCCCTGCAAATCCCGCCCTTGTGGACGGAGGCGGAAAGCCTGAGCCTGACACTTGAGAGCGGCGGCGCGGTTCCGGCTGCCGCCTATGCCGTGCGCGTCAACGGCGCGGAGCTGCCCAAGCTCGCGGCCAGCGGGACGGCCACCCCGCTGCAACTGCCGCTGGAACCCGGCCAGAACTGGGTGGAGGTGACCCCGGAGACCGCAGCCGGGGTACAGGGCGATACGGTGAAATTCCGCGTCCTCCGCAAGGGGAAGAGAGCCCCGGAGCGCTACATCGTCTGCCTGGGCGTGTCGGAATACGCCAAGGTGGATGCCAACCTGAAGTGCGCGGCCAAGGATGCCGCCGACATTGCCAAGGCCTTTTCCACCGGCATGGAGGGGAAGGCCCACACCCTGCTGCTGCAGGACGGGCAGGTAACCCATGAAACCCCGGCGGCCGTTGCCGAGTTCCTGAAGGGCGCCCGCCCGGAGGATGAGGTGATTCTGTTCTGTGCCGGCCACGGCGTGCGTGACGAGGGCCTGACCTACTATTTCTGCGGCAGCGATTTCGAGCCGGAAAACGCGGCTGCCACGGGTATATCGTACGAGCATCTTTTGACCGCCCTGCGCCAAAGCCCGGCCCGCCACCGCCTGGTGCTCATGGATACCTGCCACGCAGGCGTGGTGGGTGAGCAGGATGAGGAGAAGCTGGCTCGCAACGGTGCCCTGCTGCCGGGACGGGACACCCTGCTGGCAACCCGCGGCATGCGCGTGCGGAAAGCGGAAATCCCGGATTCGGAGCGCGCCGCCCTGGCGGCCACCCAAGCGGCGGAAAAACGCTATATCGAAAGCCTGTTCCGTCTGCCCGGTGAAAGCCGCGGAGTGAACGTGGTCACGGCCGTAAGCGGTTCCCAGCTTGCCATGGAGGACCCGGAAAGCGGCAACGGCCTGTTCACAGCGGGAATCCTCAAGGCCCTGTCCAGCGAGAGATCCGACCTTAACGCCGATGGTCTGCTTTCCCTAGATGAGCTGGCAGACTGTCTGCGGGCTTCCGTGCCGGAGCACGCCGTGACTCTGTTGCGGTCTGCATGCACCGCCCGCGGGCTTGATTACGAAACGGAAAAGGGCAGCCTGCCGGAGCCGATGACCCCGAGCCTGGTGGCCTACGAGTCGGCACAGAACTTTGCTCTCAAGGCTTTCTCCCACAAAGAGCCCCGGCCCATGCAGCGGAATATGGGAGTTGCCGCCCCGGCTGTGGGAGAGTCCGCCTCCCCCGCTGCGGCAACCGACAACGGGGCTGAAGCCCAGCTGACACGCGTGCGCGGCCTGACCATGCGCACCAAGCTGGAAACCTCCTACCAGAAGCGCGTCATCGAACTGCTGGAGCAAATTGCAAATGGAGCAGATGTGGACACGCGCCTGGATGCCGCCCGCAACAACACCACCTGCCTGCACAATGCCGCCGCCATCTGTGACCTGGAACTGGTGCAGTGGCTCGTGGAACAGGGGGCGGATATCAACGCCAGGGCCAAGAACAAGGCCAGGCCGCTCGATTGCATCGGCGAAAACAAAGCCAAGGCCCCCCAGGTGCGTAAGTGGATCAAGGCCCACGGCGGCAAGGCCGGCCTGTAAAAAAATGATGGGGAAAGACGGGTGCCTGCCATGAGAAGATTGCAAGCCGGAAACGTGAAGATGCACACGGTACAGGGATACATTGCTGCCGCAGCACTGGCCAGGTACTGGTTCTCCCGTGCCGCCGCACAGGGTGACAGCAAAGCCGCGGATGCGCTGAAGGATATTCGATAATTGCGGGAACGTATGAAAAGACTTTTGATACAATTATGCCTGCTGCTGTGGCTTGTCTCTCCCCTCTTGGGGAAGGACGCGCCCCAGGTGGGACAACCCGCGCCTTCTCCGCCGCTGGTGGTGCTGGATATCGGCCACTTCATCGGCAGCGGCGGGGCGGAAATGCCCGGGCGCATCAACGGCAAGCGCTTTTGCGAGACGGAATTCTGGTACCGGTACTGCTATGATGTGAAGGAAACCATCACGCAAGCCGGATACCGGTGCGAAGTGTGCAACCGCGGCAACGCCCCCAAGGCGGAGCCGCTGCTCGGCTACGCCAAGCGCGCCGGTGTGGTACACCTGAACCACCCGGATACGGGCGTGCTGCGCTATCCTTCCAAGCACCATGCAGACCGCGTTTCCGCCGGTATGGTCAGCGCGGATTTCGCGGTGGACAAAAAGGCCGCGTGCGCCGTTTTCCTCCACCACAACAGCAGCGGTAGCGGCTGGGCCACCGGAGCCTCCCCCAGTGTGGTCATCCACAACAAATACAACGGGGAAACCCTGGCAGACTGCCTCATTGCCGCCTTGGACAGTGAAATCCTCAACCACGGCATGGACAACAAGGGCGTGGGCTGCAAAAAGCTGATGCGCTGCGTGGATGCGGACCGCGCCGCAGGGTGGATGAACACCTGCGATGATGCCGGCATTCCCGCCGCCGTGATTGAGGCGGCCTTCCTGAACAACAAGAACCACGCCTCCTTTCTGGCCAATGATGCCAATGCGCGCAAGTACGCACAGGCCATCGGTCACGGCATCATTGCCTTCCTGAAGAAAAACCCTCCCCATAAGCCGCACCTGCGCGAAAACTCGGACGCTCCGGACCAGGGCTCCTTCGGCTACGCCGCAGAATCCCGCCGCATCAACGTGCCGGGAGCCAGACAGCTCGTAAAACCCAGGAAAAAGTAATTTCCCATATTATTGACCTAGCCGCATAGGGTTTACATGCTAAACATGCCCTTTACGCTTAAGTAAGCCATTTTCTTCGATATGCGCAAAGCCCATCCGGCATGTGCCGGATGGGCTTTGGAATTTAGTGGAGGG
>JAZLHB010000105.1:0-16007 GCA_045616565.1 Akkermansia sp.
TATATATAACAAAAGTCAACACATAAAAGAATAAAAAAACAAAAAAACTTCAATTTTAATACATTTACTGGCTCGCCGAGTAGTATTTTGCATGCTCATCTTTTGCAAATTGTCAAGAAAAATTAAATGCGTCGGCCCTGGAAAAAAGGGAAAAAAACTTGACGACCTTCAGCAGAAGGAGTATAAAGGAGCCGCTATGGCACACCCCGCTTAATCTTCCGCATGGGAGACGCGCATTAGGGTGTGCCTTTGTTTTCCCATGAACACGCCGCCATACAACCATCCATTCAAGGATTATCCTGACTTAAGTTCCCTGCTGTTGCAGAAAGGCATGCTGGGCGAAGCTGCCGATATCGAACAGCATTTGAAAGATGTAGGCTACCAGCGGCTCAGCGCATACTGGAAGCCCTTCATGAGCGGAGGAAACATCCAAGCGAGCATTGAGGATGTTTGGCACACATACTGCTTTGACAGGAAACTTCGACTCTGCATTCTAGATGCCATCGAGCGCATCGAGGTAGCAGTACGCAGCAAGTTGGTCCACGTCTTTTGCAAAAAATATGACGAATGTGGGTATGCGTACCTCCATCCGGAAAATTTCGACTTGAAAAAATGGAGCAAATGGCTGGCGTGGTGCACAAAAATCGAAAAGGAAACACGCCGAAACAACAGCGAGCTCGTGCGCGAGTTTCGCAGCAAATACTCCAATCAGCTCCTCCCCATGTGGACTGCCTGCGAATTGATGAGCTTTGGGGCAACGGTCACGCTTTTTGAAATCGTGGAGAAGAAAATACAGCAAGAAGTTTCACACGACTTGCAGGTAAAATCTCCAGAAGTGCTACTGTCTTGGTTAAAGCTGCTAAACGACGTCCGAAACGCATGCGCCCACCAAAATCGTGTTTGGAATAGAACTTGGCAGCGACAACCAATGCTTCCCAGAAATATCACATCGTGGCATTGCGCTTTTAACAACACCACGTCTGAATGGGAACTACCCTCTCTTCTCCCGCCAGCCTCTCCATCGTTTTCCACCAATCAAACCGGCATCGTGCTCACTATTTGCCGCCAACTGTTAAAACAGGTAGCAAGCGCCTCAAATTGGAAACAAAGACTCTTTAATGTTTTCGATGAACCGCGCTTTAGCATTGTCCCCACAGGCAAGATGGGACTACCCCCTCATTGGCGAGAGCACCCATTGTGGCAATGAGCTCCCCTGCCGGAAGACAAGCCCCTCCAGGTACCCACCGTCACCGGAACCCTCCTTGCCCTCTGCGCCGCAGGCTCCATCATCCTCGGAACCCTGCCCCTCCTAGTCATGAGCGGCTCCTAACCCCGTAGGCCCGGCGCAGCTGCACAGGGTTCGCCTGTACAGCGAAGACGGGCCAACCAAAAACCCTCCCAGCCCCGCTGGGAGGTTTTTTATCACCCCGCGCACGCGCCCAAAGGGCGCGCTATATGTGGAGCCATACCGATGGCGACTCAAAGTTAGCCCAGTGCGGAAGTGCTGGGGGTAACCGCCGTCCTAACGTCTCCGTACCAAACCCCGCTCTGCGGGGTGGATGACGTCTCCGGTTGCACATCTCGGGCCGCCTTTACTGTCAAAATCTTTGGGACACATGTGGAAAAAACGCACCCTTCACGAATAGCGCTTGTACTCCCCTTGCCCACTATGGTATACTGCACCAACACGGCAGCTGTGCGTTCAACCGGAAATTCCCTGCCGCTATCGGCAATCTTACCTTTTCTCAGCTAGCATGATAGAGTACATAGAAGGCGACATTTTCGAAAGTCCCGCCCAAGTCATCGTCAACACTGTGAACACGGTCGGAGTCATGGGCAAGGGGCTCGCGCTCGCCTTCAAAAAGCGCTATCCCGACATGTTCGAACGGTACAAGCAGGCTTGCGACAACGACTCCCTCACCATCGGCAAGCTCATGCTCTTCTATGAGGCAGACCACTGGCTGCTCCTGTTCCCGACAAAAAAACATTGGCGCAATCCCTCCAAACTGGAGTATATCGAGGCCGGGCTTGATAAATTCGCACGCTCCTACGCCCTCAAAAGCATCACCTCCGTTGCCTTCCCGCGCCTCGGCTGCGGTAACGGCGGCCTGAACTGGCAAGAAGTACGCCCCCTCATGGAACGGTACCTCTCCCCCCTGCCTATTGACATCTACATCTACGTCGGCAACTATCAGGATCCCACACCGGAGCACAAAGAACCGGAAAAGACCATGGCCTGGCTCAAGCAACACGCCAAAGACATGTCATTTCATGGCCTCAGGGACGCCTTGCAGCGCAAGAGCGGGCTCCTACCGCACATCTTTGACTGGAACGGAAAACTCTGCCGCATGCAGTATGCGGGGAGCGTGTTGCGCATCTCGGATGGCGAGAGCGGCCCTGTGTATGAATTTGAAGAGACCGAGCTGCGCCAAATCTGGTATGAATTGGTGGAAACGCCCATCGTCCGCACACCGGAATGCGCCCCCAAGCTCGCTCTCTTTTACGCCCTGCTTTTCTCGGAAGGCTACCTTTCACCCATCCGCAGCTGCACTTCCGCCGCACCCCAAATGCAGGAAGGCTACCAGCTCAACCAAGGTCTCGGCCGCATCTATTCTTTCCAGCCCGTCTAAATGGATTTCAGGGATGTCATAGAGCGCAACGCGCAACTCAACATACCCGTCCGCTGGTGGACCAGGTACGCTTTCCACTATACGGATATCCGCAACGCCGTCAGCATCTTGGCATCAGGACAACTCTACAGCCGAACCGAGGCAAACGAACGCCATGTGATGAGCAACGACAATGCAAGCCGACAGGTCATCGACATGACGGGAAGCGCCACCACCTCCTTGGTGCGTTTCTACTTCCGGCCGCTCACCCCAACCCAATATTACAACGAGGGCTACAAGCATCCCGCTCTGCGCTACCATGGTGACCAGTGTGCCAACGTGCCCGTTCCCGTCTTCCTGGTGTTCGACTTGGAAAAACTGCTTTCTCTGCCGGGCGTGGAGTTCTCTGAAAAATCCCTGGCTGGGCACGGTGACAGGCTTTTGGCAGGGGCAGAGGCCTTTGACAAGCTCAACTTTGAGCGCATATACGGCAATGGACGGATGCAAGATTCCGCAACAGACACCAAATACCGTCAGGCAGAAATCGTGCATCCCAGCCCCTTCAACATAGCTTCATGCCTGAAATACATCCTCTGCCGGAACATGCTGGAGCGCACCACCCTTCTGAACATGCTCATGCGGAAGAACCCGCAGATTTTTGCCCAATATCAGAACATTGTCAAGTGCCCAAAGCGGGAGGTGTTCCAACAAAACGGGCTCTACCTCCAATCATGCTCCATCCATGAAAACGTGGCGGAAATCGCTTTCTCCTACACTGGCGAGGCGGCCAAGTTCACCGCTACCATGAAGCAAAAATACAACGTTGCGCAGTTGCCGCCGATACCTGCACGCATCTGCGTCCAATGGTTTTCCGGTGATTCTCTCGTCCACGTTGCCTCTGCTGCCTTTGAGGTGGATTTCGAGGACCCCCAGGATAAAACCTTCACACTGCCATCCATAGCGGCAGACAGAGTAAGCATCAGCGTCTTCTTTGAGAGCAACCAGATGTGCCTTGTGGAGCACCCCATCCACAACATTGCCCCCACCTTCTAACGCCCTCCCCTACGCGCCCATTTTTGGGGAAAACTTGCCAACACAACCCGCCACGCGGGGCATGACGTAGGCATGCGCCCAAAGGGCGCGCTATATGTGGAGCCATACCGATGGCGACTCAAAGTTAGCCCAGTGCGGAAGTCGCTGGGGGTAACCACCGTCCTAACGTCTCTGCACCAAACCCCGCTCTGCGGGGTGGATGACGTCTCCTGCGCAGAACGCCATCAGCTTCAGCGCCAACCCGCACGCGGGGCATGACGTAGGCACGGGGCACGTGGCGAGCCCCGGCGCAGCTTCAAGAATCGTGGCGTTTTCCTTGTCCATGGCTCTCCTCACATGCAGGATGCCAGCGCCCCGGTGCGTGCCCAGGCGGGGATTTCCACACGCGGCAGAAAAGGCTTGGCCGCACCCGCCCAGTAATACACCGCCAGACGCTCCACCATGGCCGCCGCCCGCTCCGGCGTGGCTGCCCACACCACCGGGCAAAAGCGCGCGTTGATAGCCTCCAGGCTGCCTGCAACGCCCCCCGGCACAATGCCGCGCCGCTGCAGCTCCGCCGCCAAATCAAGCGGCCGACCCACTATGAGCAGACGCGCACAGCGCGCAGCCCGCATGCGCGCCAGCTCACGGAAAAAGCGGCCACGCGCCGCAGAAAGGCTGTGCAGCAAATCCGCCACGCTCTTGCGCTCCACCATGAAATCGTTTTCCATGTGCTCAATGCTGTAATCCCCCGTGGCCAGAGTGCCGCGCACGCTCTCCAAATGGAGAAAACAGAGAGGCCTCTGCTCCCGGGTATCCACCACCAACCGCGGCAGCGCCGCGCAACTTGGTTCGAGTATCGTTTCCTTCGTCATATCAAGAAAAAAAACATACACCCGCCCCCCAATCTCCCGCAACCGCAAACACCCCCCAAGCTACACCATACCGCCCCCGGGCAGGTGTTACTCAGGCCATTTATCCCCACCCCGCCAAAGCGCAGGACAAGTGTTCAACCCCTTAAACAGACTTCGGATGATCATGTAATACATTCTAACAATGGCAAAAAAAGCTTGAAGAGCAATAAAAAAATGTTAGAATAAACAATCATGGCTGTAATCAGTAAAATCAAGATAAAAAACTTCAAGTGCTTCGGCGAAGTGTTCTTCGAGTTGCGCCTCAAAAATACTCTAAACATTATTGTCGGAAATAATGAAGAAGGTAAAAGTACAATCATCGAGGCTATTCATGCCGGATTGACCACCATGTACCATGGCAGAAGTATTAAACAGCAATTATCACAATATCTATTTAACAAGGAGAGTGTAGAGAAATATATTGAAGCAGTAAACCAGGGATTAGAAATAGCACCACCTGAGATAGTAATTGAAATTTGGTTTGCAAATGATTGTAATACAGTAAGATATGAGGGCAATGATAATTCCGAGAGAGCGAATGGGCATGCAGGCGTTAAACTTGAAATCAAGCCTGATGAAGAACTGGTTGATGATTTTGTAAAATATGTGCAAGAGAATAGACCTCTTCGTGAATTGCCCATAGAATATTACAGTGTAAAGTGGTGGAGTTTCGCTCGTGAAAGATTGAGTATAAACTCGCAATCGGCAAAGTCAATTATGGTAGATTCCTCCAACTATTTGTTGCAAAACGGCTCGGATTTGTTTATATCACACATCTTACGGGAGACATTGGATGCAGATGATAAGATTAAAATCAGTCAGGCATACAGAAAAATGCAAGCCGTGTTTGAAGACGAGGAAATAATTTTGAATATTAATCAAAAACTGATCGATACGCCCTCTAGCATTTCCGATAATATTTCTATTGGTATCAATAAAGGTGTTTCAGGAGAATGGGATAAATCAATGCTAATGCATATAGACAATCTTCCATTCCATAACAAAGGCCGTGGCAAACAATGCATTTGTAAAACATTGCTAGCACTATCCAAAGAAAGTGCAAAAAGGGCATCCGTTGTTTTGCTTGAGGAACCAGAAAATCATCTTACGTTTTCATCCCTAGGCAAACTCATAGATAGCATATCGAACAGTTGCAACGATAAGCAAATTATTATTACGACACATAGCAGCTACGTGGCTAACAAATTAGGGCTTGATTCTTTAATTTTCCTGAAGAACGGGAAGTGTTCGAAATTCGATGACATAAAGGAAGAAACATCAAACTTCTTTAGAACAATACCTGGTTATGATACGCTGAGGTTTATCCTATGTAACGCTTGCATATTAGTTGAAGGTGACGCAGATGAACTTATCGTTCAAAAGGCATATATGCAGGAGCACCAGGGGAAGTTGCCAATTGCCGATGGTATCGATGTCATAAGTGTGGGTGGCTCAGCGAAACGATACCTTGAGATAGCAGAAAGACTTAGTCAACGAATAGCCGTGCTGATAGATACTGATGGCGATATTCAAGCAGTAGAGAAGCGATATAAGGATTATCTAGGATCTGCATCGATTAAGATTTGCTATTCTACATACGATGATAAACATGAGTGTAAGATAGATGGCAAAGATTTCAATGATTGGACATTAGAGCCAGAACTTATTCGGGCAAACACAGAAAAAACAATGGCAAATTTGTTGAGGGGGTTATTCTGCGAAGATAGATACCCTAATCTAACTCTGTCCGATTCTCTGCGAGTATATATGAGAAATCATAAGACAAAGTGCGCTTTGAGGCTTTTTAACACCAAGGAAGCAATAGCAATTCCACAGTATATTCAACAAGCAATTGATTATGTCAAGCAATAATGTGAATCTCTTTCTATCTGCTGCCGGTTCTGGCAAAACTAAGCACATTATAGATTCGGCTCTTTCGACTAAGGATTGCAGCGTATTAATAACGACTTTTACTGACAATAACACGCGAGAGATTAAGAATAGAATCATATCTGCTCATGTAGATTGTTCATCACGTATAAATGTTCTGCCATGGTTTACTTTTTTATTGCGGGATGCGGTCCGGCCTTATCAAGGTTTTAAGGTTACAGCTAGGATTCGCGGTTTGGATTTCGTAAGCGGAGGACGCTCTGCGACACGATGGGTTAATGGCCGTTTTTCACAGAGGGCTGAGTCCGATATCAGATTCTATCTGGACAAATCTAACATGATATATTCTGATAAGCTGTCAATGTTTGCTTGCAAAGTTGATGAAATGGCCGAGGGATTGGTCGTAGATAGAATCGCTAGACTTTATGATTATATTTTTATAGATGAGGTTCAAGATTTGAATGGATATGATTTAGAGTTTTTGCATAAGTTGGCGAAATCATGCAAGAATCTTATCATGGCCGGGGATGTACGTCAGGTGGCATATAATACACATATAGATCCTTTGTACAAAAAGTATGCTAATGGCGGTATTCGCGAATTCTTTGAAAATGAAGTCAAGGACGTTAATATTGTTATAGACACAACTAAACTTTCTGGCTCATACAGATGCTGCGAGAAAATCTGTCAAGTTTCCAACCAGCTTTTTCCTCATCTTCCGCCATCGAAGTCAAATAAGATTGTTGATGATTGTGAGACTCATTGTGGTGTCTACTATGTTCGAAAGAAAAATATCAAGTCATATGTGGATGAATTTCATCCGCAGGAACTTCGTTACAGTGTGCGAACCGAGGTTGTTAATAAAGCATATACTTTTGGCGATTCCAAGGGGATGGGTTTCAAACACGTTGTAATCTATCCTACTGATGATTATTTGCAATGGCTTAATAACAAATCGGCAACTATCAAGCCAGCTTCTAGGCATAAGCTATACATTGCCATTACTAGGGCTGAGATTAGTGCCGCTTTTGTTGTTCCAGACAATTTCAACTTAGTTAATAATCATCTTCAAATTGAGGAATGGATACCGGGTCTTTTCGGTTAGGGTATCGTAGTTGCTCTTGAGTCTTTCAGCGCCGCCTCCATTTCTTCGTTAGCTTTCTGCGTTTGGCACGCGTTTGGCTCGCTAAGCAGTTTTTTTCTTGCATGGGAGGGGGGAAATGTGGTAGAAGACGACAATCGCGCGCGAATGTGCACGCGAGGAAAGTTTCAAGCCCACTATGCCTAGCGACAACAGCGTTGACATTCGAGAAAACGAACTCTTGCGGGAAGACTATGTCCTGCTTGAAACGCTGTTGATGGACCACAGCACGAAGCAGAACATCATCTGGGCAACAGACGACTATCACCCACGCGGGGAAGAGTACGCATTTAATTCTCCCATTACCGTGGAATCCATCACTGGAGAGAATGGAATCTTGATTCAGCCGCGCGTGAAGAAGAACGCATCGGAGCAGCGCTACCGCGTGCGAGAAAAGGCGGAGGTGTTCACACCTGCATGGCTCTGCAATGCACAGAATAATCTGGTGGATAATCAATGGTTCGGGCGCGAAGGCATGTTCAACCGGGAAGTGCCGCAGGGTTGGGAAACAAACGATGACCCCGTATCATTTCCCACGAATTCCGGCAAGACGTGGCAAGACTACGTGAAGGATGTCCGTCTGGAAATTTCATGCGGCGAAGCTCCATATCTGGCCAGCCGCTATGATGCCACCACCGGGGATGTCATTCCTGTCAGGGACCGCATAGGGATGCTGGATAGAAAACTCCGAGTCGTTTCAGAGAACATCCATACCCGCCCGGAGTGGTACAAGTGGGCGCAAGAGGCCATGAAAAGCTGCTACGGCTATGAGTGGCAGGGCGATAGCCTGCTTCTGGCGCGTGAGAGCATGCTCTACACATTCATCGACCACTTTCAGGTGAAGTTCCACGATGATCCCGCACGGGTGGAGCGACGCTCCATGGCGCAAATCATCTCTTGGAACCTTTGGCAGATGGATGCCCTAAAAGGAGTCGTACCGAACAGCTGCACGGAGAAGCGCCACGTCAACACCAACCTCTTCGGTGAAGAAGAAGAAATCGTGGAGCCGTGCCCAGGATGCGCCAAGAATGAGCTCCACTACCACAACGGCACCTACTGTATTATTCGGGATTGGTCCAAGAAATTCCGCACCGTCAAATTTGTCAACCTAATGGGAGGCCAGCAATGAGCAACGCATACGAGAGTACATACAGCTTCAAGCTCATCTACGTGTTTCGCGTCAACGATGCGAGCCACAGGGGGCTGCTGAAGGTGGGCGATGCGACTATCAACACGGACACGGATCCGTCCAAGTTGCAGCCCAATTGCAAGGAGCTCAACTATGCGGCGCGCGAGCGCATCAAGACGTACACCAAAACGGCCCTAACGCAGTATGAACTGCTCCATACAGAGCTGGCCATACGTATGAGGGGCGGTATTCCCCAACCTTTCCGTGACAAGGTGGTCCATTCGATTCTCCAGCGTTCGGGTGTGGAAATCATCAAGCACAATGAAGGGCGCGGTCGAAGCAGCGATTGGGTCAAAACTGATTTTGCAACCGTCCTGAAAGCTATTGAGGCGGCAAAACAGAACTGCGTTGCCCTCGCTCCCGGCGAAGTGACCCACGGACAAGATCCCATTGTGTTGCGCCCGGAGCAGGAGGAAGCCATCCAAAAGACCTGCAAGCGCTTCAAGAAGCACACCAGGATGCTTTGGAACGCCAAGATGCGTTTCGGCAAGACTCTCTGCGCCCTTTACGTAGTCAAGCGGATGCGGTACAAGCGCACCCTGATTCTCACGCACCGCCCCGTGGTGAGTGATGGCTGGTTCGATGACTTCCAGAAGGTATTCGTGGATGGAGAGAAGTATTACTTCGGCTCGCGAGTCAAAGGGAAAGGACTGCCCTTCGAGTCTCTGCGCCTGAGCTGCGAACGCTTCATCTACTTTGCATCCATTCAGGATTTGCGCGGCTCTTCCCAGATTGGCGGCACCATCGACAAGAACAACACGCTTTTCAGCACGGATTGGGACTGCGTCATCATCGATGAAGCCCACGAAGGCACCCAAACCGCGCTCGGGCGCGCCGTCACGGAGGCCGTCGTCAAGAAGGACACGCGGGTTCTCCGCCTGTCCGGCACGCCGTTCAACCTCTTGGATGAATTCGACGACGCTGAAATCTACACGTGGGACTACGTGATGGAGCAGAAGGCCAAGCTGGAGTGGTACGAAACCCACCTCGGCGACCCCAACCCCTATGCCGAGCTGCCGCAGCTGAACATCCACACGTACGACCTGAAGCGGGATATCGCGGGGTACGAAGACCTGGAGGACAAGGCTTTCAACTTCCGCGAATTCTTCCGCGTGTGGACGGGCAACCCGGAGCAGGACGGAAAAGACATGCCCCATGATTGCGCTGTGGGCGATTTCGTCCACAAGAGCGACGTATGGAAATTCCTGCACCTGCAGACGAAGACCGGCACCAACTACCCCTTTGCCACGGAGGAGTACCAGCAGATATTCAGGCACACCCTGTGGATTCTGCCTGGTGTCAAGGAAGTGCGTGCCATGAAGGCACTCATGGATGAGCACCCCGTTTTCGGCTCCGGGGCGTTCTCTATCGTCAACGTGGCGGGTGAGGGTGATGAGGACAACGAAGACCGGAACGCGCTTGAAAACGTCCGCAATGCCATCGGCAAGCATCCGGAGGAAACGTATACCATCACCCTGTCATGCGGCAGGCTCACCACGGGCGTCACCGTCCCTGAATGGTCTGCGGTCATGATGCTCGCCGGTTCCTATTCAACCTCTGCAGCGCAGTACCTCCAAACCATATTCCGTGTCCAGTCGCCAGGCTCCATGGGCGGGCGCGTCAAAGAGAAATGTTTCGCCTTTGATTTCGCGCCGGACCGCACGCTTCGCATGGTGGCGGAAGCCGGCAAGCTCGATACCAGGGCGGGGCGCGGCTCCAAGCAAAGCCAGCGCGAGCACATGCGGGAGTTCCTCAACTTCTGTCCCGTCATCTCGTATGAAGGTTCCGTCATGCGGGAATACGATGTCAACCACATGCTGCGCCAGCTCAAGCGCTTCTACGTGGAGCACGCCGTGCGCAGCGGGTTCGATGACAAGTACATCTACAATGATGAGCTGATGAAGCTCGATCAGCTCAGCCTGCAGGATTTCAAGAAACTGCGCAAGATCATCGGCACTACCAAGCAAACCAAGCAACTCAAGGAGATTGTCATCAACCGCAAGCACTTTGACGAGGAAGAGTACGACAAAGCCGTGCGGGAACAGCACAAGCCGCTGGACCAGCTTTCTCCGGAAGAGCTGGAGCGCCGCGCTATGCTGGCCGAACGAAGGAGGCAACGCGAGACTGCCATCAGCATCCTCCGCGGCATATCCATCCGTATCCCGCTCCTGATCTACGGCGCGGATATCGATGCTGGAGAGGACATCACGGTGGATGCCCTGCCGGACCTGGTCGATAACGAATCTTGGGCGGAATTCATGCCGCGCGGTGTCACAAAGGCTCTGTACCAACGTTTCACCAAGTATTACGACCCCGATATCTTTGTGGCGGCTGGTCACCGCATCAGAGAGCTTACCAAGAGCGCGGATGATTTGCCTCCCACGGCCCGCGTCAAACGCATTGCGGAAATCATGTCCATGTTCAAGAACCCAGACAAGGAAACGGTCTTGACTCCTTGGCGTGTTGTGAATATGCACCTAGGGGACTGTCTCGGCGGCTACGATTTCTTTGATGCAACGCATGAGAATGCCTTGGACGTTCCCCGTCTCGTCAATCATGGCGCGGTCACGGCATCCACACTGGCAAATGAAAACGCGCGTATTCTGGAGCTCAACGCCAAGACAGGCTTGTACTCCCTGTACGCCACCTACAGCCTCATGCGCATCCGCTGCCGCCGCAGCCTGTTTGAAAACGCCTCTCTGGAGCAAAGGGAGTGGGATGCTTCACTCAATGAGAACATCTTTGTCATCTGCCGCACCAAGATGGGCTGCAACATTGCTCGCCGAACCCTCGTCGGCTACCGGGACATACGCACGAATATCCGATATTACCACAATCTACTGGACTCCATTAAAGATGACCTTCCAGGCTTTGCAAGGAAAGTCACCAAACCCTCATTCTACAATTCAACTATCTCTGGAAAAATGAAGTTTAATGCAATCATAGGCAATCCACCCTATCAACTCAATGACGGCAGCGGTGCATCGGTGGATGCAGCAAGTCCCCTTTATGACGACTTCTTCAGAGCGGCCAAGGAAGTAAAACCTGACTATATTTCCCTGATTATGCCTTCACGCTGGATGGTTGGCGGGCGCCAGAAGCTCAAATCTTTCAGGAACGAAATGATGCAGGAGCGACGCTTCATGTTCTTCCGGGATTTTGAGGATGCTGCTGCATGTTTCCCTGGTCAGCATATAGATGGCGGCATCTGCTATTTCCTGTGGTCGGCAAGTCATGACGGCCAGATGCGATACTGCTACCACAGGACCAATGGAGAAGCCACAGAGAGCGTGCGTTATTTGGCCGACGGGGGCAAATCAATCGTCATTCGAGACATGAACTCGAGTCGCGTGTCGTTGATTGAAAAAGCGGCGGCTGGCCCCCGCTTCAATTCCATTGTCTCTCCCACCAAGCCCTTTGGCATCCGCAAGGATTTATTCAACAAACCGGATAAATACAAGGCTGCAGGAGGTAGTGACAAGCCGTTTGAGGATTCTGTCATGATTTGGGGGGTGAAGGGCATCAAGGGCGGTGCCAAGCGCAAGACATGCTACGTCAAACGAGCAGCAGTGACCAAGAACGAGAAGATAATCGACCTCTACAAGCTCTTCTTCACCACCTCGTATTCGACTGGTGCTATCAATCCACCGGAAATAGTACGCGCCGATCCAGGTACTGTTTGCACGGAGACTTTCCTACTTGTTGGCCCATTTAAAACCAAAGCGGAGCGGGATAACTGCTATGCATATATGAATACGCGCTTTTTCAAGGTGCTCCTTTCCTTCGGCAAGGGCACCATGCAGGTGAATCAAGATACCTTCAACTTCATTCCCCTTGTTGACTTTTCAGAGAAATGGTCGGACGAAAAGCTGGCCTTTCACTTCAACTTGACAGAGGATGAGATTGGTTATATAAACTCGCTGTTTAACTAGTCTGGGAAATGGCCGCAGAGTGCAATCTAGTACATTAAACGCAGATACGCTAAAAGGGATAACCATATCAGACGCATAATTATATGGCTAGCTAATTAGGTTTGTGTGTATATGCAAAATTTAGCTTACAGGCCACCATCGAAGAAGCCTCATCATATATATCAAATGGCGTAGCTATATTTTGCCTTACACAAAAGCGGCTAGTATAACCTAAAAGAGCAAGTATTGTGGAGTAGTTTATCTTAACCAAACTAATTATATGAGTTAACAAGCTTGCGTTTGACAAATATACGATATCTGTACCATGCATAGCATTGTTTCGCGCATCAACTATTTGTTGTATGTCGCTGTCTGAATATTTGCCTTTGCCTTTATCACGGCAAAAACAACCGCGTTGAAAAAAGCTTTTATCTTTTGTATAAGTGAGCCCTGTCTCGCCGCAATATATTGCATTTGCCAACCTTTCAAAAAGCATACTCAATATCATTGTCATACTCCCGATATCCTTGCAGGAGAGTGCGAGCGTGAGCCAATGAATGGTATAGCGCCAAGAACCTTCATATTCAAGATATCGCTCTCGAATTGTATTGATAAATGAAATGGGACAGCAAAACGCGTGAGCGAGCATGGAAGGCTTGTTTTCACTATTGGCAAATCCTGATTTCAGGCTGAGCTTCCATGTTGTTTCATCGTTAAACATATGCAAAGATTGATCCCACATTACATATTTACCACTCCAGAGAGATAATATCCAGCAAATATTGCAAGCATCATTACTGATTCTCTCATACTCGTCTAGATTTGCATTTTTTAAATATAGACAAGCACCATCCCAACAATCTCCTTGCTTGTCTTCAGTTTTCTCCAAATGTAAGACGTAATTTCCCTCGTTAAGGTGGGCATTGCAAAGTTGCCATATGCGCCCATGAAATTCCAGAGGTGGCAAGATTAGGTATGGCGTTCTTTCGCAATACGGAAGATTTAGGTGGAGTCGTGGCACTCTAAATAATAAATCGCCTTTGCTCGACAGATATTTTATTATCCGTATATTTTTTAAACGCATCAAAATCGTGCTATCTATTTCCGGAATGGACGAATACGGAAATAGATCAGCACAGTATTCGCATCCATTATGCTGAAACATTATCGTAGATTCATTCAGGAATTTATCCCAGTCATCGAATCCTATGGAATTATTTATATAGTAAGGGCAGATATTGCAAAGAACATAGTATGCATTGATAGTTAAAGTTTCTTCTTCGATTTTTATGCAATATGTGTCACATTTGATTGTTTTTCCTGTAGGATTATGTTTAAATATTAAATGCATATTACTCAGATTCTCTATTTTTTTGTTTAAATCTTTTAATAATTTCACTACTGTTAATTTCGTAATCTTCGCAAAGGTTTATATCGCTCAATTTAAATTTGTAGAGCAATCGCGCCTGCCAACCGTTTTCCCTTCTCCATATATTAATGTACTTTATTATTACATATGATTCAAGTTTGCTTCGTTCTTCTTGTGTTATAGTGTTCATCTCAAATGATGTTAATTCATTCCACATCATGTAAAACAACAATCTCACTTTTGGGTTTAATGTTCTGCGGTAGAGCATCGCATCATTCAGAGTTCCATCTTTACGCAGCTTTTCAATAATCGTAGCATTTAGATACGTATCATGGAATGTATAAAGAATTACAATATTGTAAATGTGTGTTGCTTGCAACAAGATGTTAAAAAATCGTTTTCTTCTTTCTGGCTCGTTTCGCGTGTCAGTCTCAATGTCTTCCAATAGAGATGAGTAGCTTTTCATCCAGGCGTCCAAGTATTGAAGTGAACAGCTGAATGCTAGTATATCGTCCGTTACTTTTTGTAAATTTGCCGTATATTCCGCGCGGTCTTCCTCAGGGAATATTATATCAATGATATTACTTAGTCTCGTTCCTATTTCTGTAAATGCTTTACTTCCTGTCACTATCTGATTCCCTTTTTTGGAAATTATAGAAAATTCAACCTCATTTTCCAATTGTTGCAGCAATTCTATTCTTTTGAAAATTACATTTGACAAATAGTCCTTTTGGAATTGTTTTGTTTGTTGTTCCATTTCTTCACGACTTTGTCGCATTTCTTCCTTCGTTGCTTTGAGGTCTGCACTCTGCTGACGTATAGTCACGATGAGCCCCGCGAAGGCCATGCCAGCAAAGAGGGCGTTTAGAGCGCCGAAGTAGTCTCCGAAGACGCCGGCTGTATCTTTGTGCGGAAGATGTGGTGTCCATTGTATAATGGCGCAGATATCATCCGCCCAGAAGAGAAAGACGATATATAGAAGCCATATGGCAAGGACTATTCGCCCCCATTTCCAAAGCTCGTATATGTAGTCGCGTTCATCCTCTCCCTTATTGTTTATGGGGCAGGGATGTTCCTCTGGTCGGGGTTCTTCCACAGGGTGTGGCTGTCCTTCTCCTTCTGCCATAGGCAAACATTCTAGCAGATGGGCAGGGCTATGCAAGGAAAAAGGGATTCTTGTTAGGTTGTAATACAAATGCAATGCGGCGCGCATGCTGCTAAAAGCCCGCGCGGCGGGAGGCCGAGCGGGCGGTGGGTAGTTGCGTTGCCCGTCTTCGCGGTTATTTGGCTTTGGTGAGGTTTGCCTGGATGTGTTCCGGCTCGATGTTGTGGAGATTACCGGTGCCGGCGTTGATGGCGAGGCCGATGAGGTTGATTCGGGCGCGCCTCGTCGCGCCCTCACCCCTGCGGGGCTGTACACTTCGGTACAGTTCAATCCGCCTTACCGCGCCGCAAGCGGCGCGCCCCACCGGGGCCGTCGGCGGTTTTGCCAGGGCGCCTTATAGTTAACGCTCCCTCCGTCTTCGTCTCCGCTAAAGCTTCCGTCTCCGCTAAATGCTACGCCGAGACAGGACGCCGCAGTAGGCTGAACGCCGCGGCGGGTGGTGTGAGCCCAATTTTTGGCTTGGTGTGAAGGAGAATATTTGATGGTTTCTACATCTATTCTATTCTCTTACTCTTTCTTTTCTCTTCTTTACGCGCGCGCACGCACGCGCGCACGCGAGATTGGGGTGCGGCGGGGAGGCGAGAAACCGCATGGTTGCTGGATTTCTGCTCATCTGCAGCGGGGTGGATGGGTACTGGGAAATCAGCACTGCCGCGTGCATGAATGGGACATCCATGCTCCATCCATGCTCCATCCATGCTCCATCCATGCTCCATCCATGCTCCATCCATGCTCCATCCATGCTCCATCCATGCTCCATCCATGCTCCATCCATGCTCCATCCATG
>JAZLHB010000106.1:0-9001 GCA_045616565.1 Akkermansia sp.
TTTTGGTCTCCCTCTCGGTTTCAGGCTCCCGGCTTGCGACCGAGGCCTAGTCAACAATTCGAGACTAAATACGGAGCCTCCGCGTTGCGGAGGGAATGTGCCGGCCCCTACTAAAGCTCGAGCTTTTAGCTCAGGAAGCGGGCGGGCTCGGCACATTCGGGATCCCTTGGGAGCTACCCTCGGAATCCCTCTCCGGCTCGGAGATGATACTCCGAACGACCTCGTTCTACCACAAAATTTGAACCGAGCGAAGACAGAAGCCCGCAGGGCGAAGACGGATAGATTGTAAATCACTTCCTGCCACGGCGAAGCGCCCTCCGTATGGAGGGCGCTTGAAAGGGAGGGAAATGGCATGCAGAAATCAGAAGTTGAGTCTGTAGCCGATGACGCCGTTGACGTTGGTGTAGCCACCCCAGAATTCGGCGGAGAGGTCGAAGAAGAGGGTGTCTGTGTCACGGGCCATGGGGATGGCGAGGCCTGCGCCGATTTCCATGCCGAATCCGCCCATTTCCGCGCTCTTGGCGGTGTGGGTGGGCAGGCCTGCCAGGTTGACCTTGGTCTGGATATCCTTGTCGCCGGTGCTGAGCTTGGCGAGCACGCGGCCCTCAAAGAGGGCGGAGCGGTTGCAGGGCTGCGCACCGTATGCAGACTGGAGGCGCGCGCCGAGGGCGAAGGTGACGACGTCTGCCTCAGCATCACCCACGGTGAGGGCGGTCTGGCTGCCGGACTCCGTGTAGCCGCCCAGGGAGGAGTGGCGCCAGGAGACGTTGAACAGGGGCTGGATGGCGGTGGTACCGGACTCGTTGAGGGCGCGCGTGTAACCCAGCTCATACATGAGGCCGAAGCCTGTGCCGTCCGTATCACCGTTTGTCACGGCGGAGTTGGGCCCGTAGTTGATGGAGCGCCGGAGCTTGGTATCAAAGCGGCCGATGGTGCCCACAAGCGTGTGGTTCCAGGCCCCGCGGGTATAGTGGGCGAACGCGGTGAGATAGGTGCGGTCCAGGTCGCCATCCGCCGCTTCAGCGGAGTTTCCGGTGAAGTCACCGTACATGGCGGTGACAGCCAGGCCGCAGGTGAAGCGCGGCGTGCAGTCCACATCCAGGCCCAGGGTGCCGCCCCAGCTGGTCATCTTGTAACCTGCGAGGGAGCCGTCTGCGCTGAGCTTGCGGTAATCGCCCTCTGCGTTGACCCAGGCGTTGAGGTAGGGCATGCCCTTGTTATCCGCGCCCTCACCCACGCCCATGACGGTGGTTCTGTTGCGGATGGCGCGGAGCTGGCGGTCCACATCTGCAGATGCGGCCAGACCGAGCGCGGCGGAAGAGGCCCCGGCCAGGGAGGCGGCAATGCGCTCCGCCTGGCCGCGAGCCAGCTTGCCGCTCTCCAAGGCATCCATGATACCGGCGAGCTCGCCTTTCGGGTCCGTGACCTGCGGATTGGTGTACTTGAGCACCTCATCGAGCATGTTGGCACCGGTGCGCACATTGTGGTCTCCGCCGGGGATGACATCCTGTGCAAAGTAGCCGCTGCGCAGATCCACGAGCACGGCACCGTTCACCAGGCGGGCATTGGTGTAGTACTTGTTGAAGAGCTTGCCCACCAGGGAGACGCCGCCAGCCTGCGTGGCCTCGTCGCCCACATAGGCGAGCGCCAGGCCCTCTGTCTGACCGTCGGTATCAATCACCAGTGCGTTCTTGCTGTAGGAGCCGCCCTGGCCGATGACGAGCTGCGAGCCGGAGAGGTCCAGCCCGCCGGTGGTGGTAATCACATGCGGGGCCTTCTTGGTGCCGAGCGTGGCGGCGGTGGATTCCGGATCCAGACCGAACACAAGCTGGCCGTTGGTCACGGCGGCGGGGCTGTCCACCGTGAGCTGCTTGCCCACGGCGTCATCCGTCTGGGAGTTGAGCACCACCGACATTTGCGTGGTGTTCAGGCCGCCCAGGTGGGAGTTCGTGCCGTAGAGGAGGACCAGGGAGCCGGCGGAACCGTCCACGGTGAGCGCGCTGTCGGGAGCAAGAGCCTGGTTGATGGAGGCGGGAGAACCTGCGCGGCGCTCCATGGTGATGTGGGTGGTGCCGTAGGTGCCGCTGTAGACGCCGCCGTTACCGAACACGGTGATGTTGCCGGCCACGGTGGTGGTGGCATCACCCGTGAGGGATCCCGTGGCGTAGGATGCGCCCTCGTTCACACGGAGGGAGCCTCCCTTCACCAAACGCGTGCTGCCGGACTGCACGGAGAGCGCATCGCTCCCGCTGCCGATCTGCAGCGCGCTGTTCTGGATATCCATGCGCCCGGCAACATTGAGGCTGCCGTCACCCGCCAGGGTGTGGTCCGTGTCATGGTAGGAGGTCATGCGAGCCACGCTCTCGCTACCATCTATGACAATGGAGCCGGCTTCATGGCGGTCTGCGCGCAGTTGCACCCAGGCCTTGGAATCCGGTGCTGCCCCGCCGGACCAGTTGGAATTTTCCGCCCAAATGTCAGAGTTGCCCAGCCAGATGTATTCGCTTTCCTTCTCACGGGCGGTGAGGATGATGTCGTTGGTGGCGGTATCCTGGGAGATGGTGTAGGCGTAGTCGCTGTCCTGCTTGGCAATGAATTCCCCGCCGTTGACAGAGACCGTGCCGGAGAGGATGGAGTCCACGTCAGCCAGAGTGAGGATATCGCCATCGTTCAAGCGCAGGTTCTCCACGGCATCCACGCTCACGCGGAAATCCGTGTTGCCGGCGGTGAGGCTTCCGGCATACACATACGGGGCTGCCGGGTTGAGGCGCGCCAGACTGATGGAGGCGGTGTTCAGCTCGTTGTCCACGGCAAGCGCGCCTGTGGTGGTGAGCGCCACGGCTCCTGCGGTCACATTGTCCAGATGCAGGGTGCCGGGCACGGTCAGGGTGCCGGAAACCGCCAGGTTGCCGTCTGCACCGGAGGTGGATTGCAGGGAGAGGGAGCCGTTCACATCCAAGGTTTGCCCGGCGGCAATGTCTAGGTTGGCCACAGGGCCGCCCTTGGCGGCCACGGTGGCGGAATCACCCTCCAGGGAGAGCTTGCCCTGCACATCCAGCGCGCCCAGCCGGATGCCGTTGCCCGCAACGAGCGTGCCGGCGGGCGCCACCTGCAGGGCGCCGTTCTGATTGAAGGTGCAGCCGGAGGGCAGGTGCAGCCAGCCGCCGACCACGAGGGCGCTGTTCTGGCGGATATCCAGCGTGGAGCCGGGAAGGACGTTCATGGCGCCGTTCATGGCAATGGTGCCGCCCTGCCCGCTCTCCGGGCCCACGCGGAAGGCCGCCTGGGAGTCCACGGTCACGGAGCCGTCCACGCTGCCGTTGGTGGCGGTCACGCTGTTCCCCATGCCGGAGATGGTCACGGTGGAGCCGGACTGCACGGAGATGTTGGCGGCATCAATGGCGGAGGAAAGCGAGGCGTTCGCGCCGGAGGCCACGGTGAAGTTCACGGGCTTCACGCTGCCGTTGAGGGTGCTGATGCCGCGCACCACCAGGTTGCCCACGGAGGTGGGCTGGGTGAACTCCAGCGCGCCGTCGCCCGTGCCGTAGATATCCACGGTGCCGATGGTGTGGCCGCTATCCGCACCAATGCTGGCGGCACCCCTGACAATGACGGTGCCGTAGGAGAAATCCCGGGCAACCTGCAGGCTGCCGCCGGACATATCGACGGTTTTGAGCTGCCCGCCGTGCGCGGCGGCAAAGTTCACCATGGCGGCGAAGTCCGGCGTGCCGGAACGCAGCTCGTAGCGGGACCAATCCGTGTCCTGGCTGGAGCTCACCGTGGCGCGGCCCGTGCCGGCATCATAGACCAGGGCCTGGCCCTGGTAGCTGAAGGTGGCGCCCCGGGATTCGGATGTGCCGCCTTCCACCACCTGCACATACTGGGTGGTGCCCTGCAGGAAGCCCTGGTCGCTCGCGGCCCCGGTTTCATCCACATAGCCCTGGGCGGCGTATTTCACCTCCAGGTTGTCGGTAATCACCTTGCCGGTGTTCACGAAAATGACATTGCCCGCGTTCTGGATGGATTCGCCGAGCGTGGTGGGCCCCAGCGTGAGCTCTGTGCCGGACTTGACGGTGAGCTTGCCGCCCTTGTCCACCATCACATGGCGGCTGGAAAGGTCCAGGTTCTTTTCAGAGCTGAAGGTGCCGGACTTGACGCGGATCATGCCCATGCCTGTGCCGATGGAGCCGCTGCCGCTCACCTTGAACGTGGCGCCGTCCACCGTAATGCCGCCGTTGAAAGTGGCAGGCGCGGTGAGGGAGAGGGTGCCGCTGCCGATGACGGTGATATTGCCGCCGCCGCTGAGCGCACCGCTGATATTGAATGTGCCGGCGGTGGAACCCTGGGAAATGGATTGCTTGTCTGCGGCCCACTCGTACTGGTTGGTGTTGAAGGTGACCGCACCATCAAGCTTCAGCGCAGTGCTGATGGTGGTGGTGGCGGCGGAAAGGCCCACCTCGATTGACTGGATACCGAAGGTGTCCCCGCCCTGCGTGATGCCCGTGGAGCCGAGCACCAGCTTGGCGCCGTCCTCAAACATCACATCGGTGATTTTCTTGCCGCTGATGGTGGAAAAGCCTTTCACCGCCATCACGCCGCCCTTGCCGACACGGACCTTGGCCACTTTGTCACCGCTGCGCACCTCCGCCTCCTTGGCCAGGAAGGCCCCGTTCACGGTCAGGGTGCTTTCCGCGCCCCACTCGCTCAGCACAATACTGGCACTCTTGTAGCCGGAGCCGTTGTCCGAGCCAAGGATGGCGAAGGTTGCCCCGCGGTTGACGAGGATGTCCGTAGTGCCGCCGTTCTGGAAATCGCCGGACTCGATGCGGTTGGCCACCAGCTTGGCGGCGGTGTTTCCGCTGCCCACGGTCAGCGTATTGAAGCCCTGTGATTCAGAGGTATTCTCACCGCGCCCCATGTACACGGAGCCGGTTACCGTGGTGGTACCGTCGATGATGGTGACGGCGGCGCCGTTGGTCATGCAGAGACCGCTTGTGTTGCCGCTGTTTCCGGTGATGTTGGCATTTCCGCCCAGCGTCACCTGCCCGGCGGCCTTGATTGTGGTGAGGTTCAGTGTGCCTTCACCCTGGGAGGAGAAGGTGGCGCCGCCGGCCACTGTGGTGGTGCCGCTGGAGGTGATGGTGAGCCCGGAGAGCACCTTCATGTTGGCAGCACCGTTCAGGGAGGAAACCTTGACCGTTCCGCTGCCGCCGAAGGTGTACGCCCCGTTCACCAGCATGGCCCCTGCGGTAAGGTTGCCGGCAACGGATACGGTCTTGTTCTTGGCGTTGGCAAAGGTGACTGCACCGCCGGAGGTGAACGCCACAGGCGCGCCGCCCAGGGTCCAGTTCAAGGCAGAGGTGTCCCATATCGAGCTCTCCGCACCCGTCCAGATGTACGGGTCGGCCGCAGCCGCCTGCGGGGCGGCTCCGGCCAGGAGAACGGCTGCCAATGTTCCGGTGGCTGTGGAGACACAGGAGAAACGGGACAGAGCGGAAGAAAGCGCTGCCCAAAGCATCTTGGGGAGATGTAATTTCATATTTTTGTTTTGGTTAAAGGCCAAGGGACCGGTAACAGTCCCGCAAGCTACATACTCTGCCAGTCTAGCACATTTCCCGCCCGCCGCAAGCAAAAAATACGGCGTTTTGAGCTGCGATTCCACCCCCGCGCCGCGCGCCCCGGAAAATTTTGTTGCAATTGCGGCGGGAATGGCGCACAATACGCGCGGAGCCGTGTGTGGCTCCGCAACTCAACGAACATCATGAAGACACTCAAGAGATTCGTACTGGTGGGAGCCCCCGCCTCCGGCAAGGGCACCCAGTCGTCTTTCCTTTCAGACACCTACGACCTGAAGCCGCTGAGCACGGGTGCCCTGCTGCGCGCGGAGATTGCCGCGGGTTCCCAGCTGGGCATGGAGGCCAAGAAGTACATGGATGCCGCCATGTTTGTGCCGGACGAGGTGGTGAACGGCATTGTGGCCAAGTGGCTGGGCGAGAACAAGGACTGCGGCTGCCTGCTGGACGGCTATCCCCGCACGGTTTCCCAGGCGGAAACGCTGGATGCCAACCTGACGCAGCTGGGCATGGAGGTGGACATCGTCATCTACCTGAATGTGGCGCTGGAGCTCATCCAGGCGCGCATGATGAAGCGCAAGGCCTGCCCGAAGTGCGGCGAGACCACGCGCAACGGCGAGGAGAAGTGCCCGAAGTGCGGTGCCACCATGATTGTGCGCACGGACGACAACCCGGAGGCGTTCGCCAAGCGCTGGAAGGACTACGAGAGCCTGACGGTGCCGGTTATCGAGCATTACCGCGCGCAGGGCAAGGTGGTGCAGATCGACGTGACGGAGGAGGGCGAGCCGGAGGAGGTTTCCGCCCGCATTGCCGCCGCCGTGCGCGCCTACTGCGAGAAGTAACTGCCCCGGAAACAGCAACATTCACCACGGGACGCCCCGCAACGGGCGTCCCGTTTCTTTGACATACACGCGCACAGGCGTTGAAAATGGCTTGACTAGGCGCGCACGAATTATAGAATTGCAAACGTTATGAAGAAACAGACACTTCTCGTACTCGCCGCTTCCCTTGTGCTGCCGCTCACGCAGTGCACGGACAAGACCGCCACCACCAACAACACGGACACCTCTGCCGCCGTGGTGCAGCAGCGCGCCGTTGCTTACTCCACACTGGCCGCCATTCCCGCAGATGTGGAGGCCGTTGTCTCCCTCAACCATGTGGCCCAGATTGTCCAGGGGCTCGCCGCGAACGGCCTCATCCCCGCCGACCAGGTGACGGAGGACGTAACCATGTGGGACGGCGGCGCCCTGGCCCTGAGCACCAAGGCCATGGGCACTCTGGAAAAGCTGCTGCCCGCCATCAAGAAAATCCAGATGAGCCAGGCTGTTTCGGGCGGCGAAGGCCCGGCACTGAGCGAAGAGGATGCGAAAGCCCTCGCCGCCGCCATTGACTCCTGCGGCCCCATCGGCCCCATCTACGCCACCATTGCCGTGAATCCCGGCGCTGAGGCCAAGCTGGCGGAGATGTACAACAAGTGCATGGCCGACCTGGTGCAGAAGAAGGACGTGTACGCCGAATACAACGGCTACAAGGGCATCCACAAGAACCTGGTGGACAGCGAGCACCTGGCGGAGCTGCCCGCCCCGCTGCAGGAGGCCCTCAAGAAGCACAGCATCTACGCCGTTTCCAAGCTGGTGGGCAACACCGTGCAGATTGTGGTGTGCGAGGACGTGGCAGATATCCGCCACGCCGCCACGCCGGAGGAATCCGTGCTGGCCACCGACAAGCTGAAGGCCGGTGATTCCCGCCTGGGCAACAGCAGCTACCTCATTTCCTACGGCAGTGAGAAGCTCGCCGACCTGACCAACCAGATGAGCACCATCAGCGAGGAGCTGGATACCCTGAGCGCCATGCTCACCGATGCCTTGGGAGATTCCCCGGAGGCCGCCACCATCAAGGATGCCGCCGCCAAGATTGTTGCCGAGTTCAAGAAGCTGGACAATGTTGCCCCCACCAAGTTTGCAGACTTCATGCAGATTTGGAGCGATGGCACCATCCACATGGAAGCCCGCGGAGACGCCCGCGGCGCCACCTTTGAGGCCGCCAAGCTCATCGGCGCCCCGCACGCCGCCAATGCCGCCGCCTATGTGGAGTGGACCCCCGGCAGCTGCGACTGCGATTTCAGCATGACCAACGTGTGGAACGCCGTGGAGCAGACCCTGCCCGCCATTGCCAAGATGAATCCCGAAGCCCAGGAGATGTATACGCAATACCAGAAGGCCAAGCCCGTGATTGAAAGCGTGGGCAAGGCCCTGGGCACCGTGGGCAGCGGCATGGGCGGCTCCAGCTTTGTGATGGTGGACGGCAACGGCTCCATGCCCTCCGACAAGCCGGAAGGCACCGCCGTTCCGCGCCTGGTGTACGCTTCCGGCGTGACCAACCGCGCAGCCTTCGCGCAGGGCTGGGCCCAGCTCAAGGAAGCCGCCGCCCAGGGCTTGACCGCCTACGGCGAGGATCCCGGCCTGGTGAACATGCTTGCGCCGCAGGAGGTGCAGAAGGGCAAGGCCACCGTCACCAGCCTGGCCACCCCGGTCAACGGCCCGGATTTTGCCCCGAACGTGGCCATCAGCGACCAGGTGATCGCCTTCGGTTCCTCTCCGGAGCAGACCGCCATCGTGGCCAACACGGATACCGCCTCTGCGGAGTCCTTTGCCGGCATCAAGTTCAGCGTGAACATGGATGCCCTCTCCAAGCTCACCACCGTGGTTTCCGAGCTGATGGACGGGCCGGATGCCCAGCAGTGCGTGCAGAAGGCCGCCCAGTACGTCAAGAGCGTCAGCGGTACCGTCACCGTGGAAGGCGGCGAGTGCATCATCCGCATCGATACCCAGTTCAAATAAGGGTACCGTTCCCATTTCAAGCGGGGCGCGCCGTTATGCGGTGCGCCCCGCTTTTTTTCTAAACAAAAGCCGGCCGCCCGTGCGCCTGTATGTTATGGAATGACATGGCGTTGTACCAGTTGCGGATTTGCAGCCACCGCGCTTTTGGCGCTGGCGGCGGCTCCGCTGTGCGCGGCGGACCAGCCCGCCAATGTTCCCACCTACCAGGGGCAGAAACCGGCAGACAAGCCCCTGCCCAAGGATGTACCCGTCTACCATCCGGAATCATCCACACCGCATCTTATCCGCCGCAGCATGCACGCCCCGCGCCCCGGCGTGGCTTTCCCCTCTTCCCTGCCCAAGGAACACAAGGCCCCCAAGGAAGAGGGCCAGGACCACCCCAAGAAAGCGTAGGCAAGCCTGTGAGCACACGGGCGCATCACGCGATTTTCTGCATGCGATTCCAAGCCAGGGCTGACGCATGTTAAAGATTGATAAGTAATTGCTCAAGGAAATCCTCGGACCATGCTGCCCGTAACCTTCTGCCTTTCAAGCTTTTAGTGCGGCCACAGGGGACAGGCGTGTTTTTCACGACCGCCAGGGCCATGC
>JAZLHB010000107.1:0-22264 GCA_045616565.1 Akkermansia sp.
TCACCGAATATGAGTATGCTACTTTCCTCCCGCGCCGCCTGCATCTACCTTATGGACTCTTGATGATGTATCGGATTTCGGCACTCTATGCAACCTCGTCCATCCATCCGTCCTTGTATGCAGTTTCTGTTCGTACAGTCGGGATTTCCCCTCGAACTTCCTTTCCCGCTGTTCGTTGCCCCCCACAGCTGTTCAGCAGGTCTGTGTCTCTGCATTATCACGGAACCTTGTGGACTTTCACCACAGTTCGCGTATCGCGTCGGTCGTACCCAAAATCCCCGCGCCGCCAAGCGGCAGCGCAGGAATTTATGAGGAGATGTCGGCAAAGGCGGGGGGCCTTAGCCTACGTTAACGGCAGACTTTCCTTCAATCATGCGCAGGGCGAGCTCGCGGGTGGCATCGTCGACCGCATCCAGGAACATCTGGGCGGGGGAGACGAGGAGGGAGCCGTTCTGTTCCACGGCATCGGCAAGGGTGGCGGGCTGCTCGATGAGGTGAAGCACCACGTTGCCGCCCTCTGCAACCTCTGTGAGACCGCATTCGCGGGCGAAATCACCCACGCGGAAGGGGTAGATGTGGCCGTGGGAGACGGCGGGACGCTGGGTTTGCGCGTAGTGGGCGGCGGCCCAGGCACCCGTGAACCAGCAGCGGATGCCGCTGAGGCTGCGCACCTCGTTCACGCGCCACTCCAGCTGCTCCGGGGTGAGATCCGTGTGGAAGCGGCGGATGCCCTGCGGGGCGGCGGCGTACTCGCGCGCCCAGGCCTGCATAAGGCCGTCCACATGGGAAAGGCGGATGCCCTGCGGCGTGGTTTCCGCCCACAGGTTGTCGCACAGGAAGGTTTTCACCTTGTGCACCAGGCCGATGCTGCACCCCAGTGTCTGGGACAGGTCCTTGAGCTTCCAGGGCTTTTCCACATCATGCACCAAGCGGCGCAGAATGGTGGAGGAAATGGGCGTGGTTGTGCTGAAAATGGCGGGGCGGCGCGGCTTGCGCACCGCCTTGTTGCGGTGGCCGCCCTCTGCAATGTACACCTGGCCAAATGACACGCGGCAGTTGCCCGCAAAATCCAGGCAGCTCGCGCCGAGCTGGGCGCAAAGCTTCACTGCGTCTTGCGAGATGAACGGAGAAACCACCAGCGGATGCCCCTGCCAGTTGTCACGGGCCTGCAGCGTGCGCAGCACCACGGCCGGGTAGGCCTGCGCCAGCACCACCGCCTCCAGCGTTTCCACCGTGCCGCCCTGCAGCTCGTAGCGCACCAAAAAGCCGTCGCGCGTATCCTGCACCGCTTCACATCCCACTGCAAACGGCACCTGCATCAGCACCTGCCGCACCTGTTCCTTGGCTTCTTCCCTGTTTTTCATATGTCGCGCGCAATGCTACCACCCCCTGCCCCGGCAGTCAAGTAAAAGCGCAGTGAAACATGACATAATTGTGCAATGCGGCTGAGCCAATCGGCTAATTAGCCGAAAATTAGCCGCAGATTAGCCGATGGGTTACTCCAGGATGATTATCGCTCATTACTCAAATCATGCAATCGCTTTTCTAGCGTGTCTATAGGGAAATAGACGTGTTCTTTGTTGATTTTTTTCATGGTAAGCAGTCCCATACCTACCAGCAAATTAAGATCTGTACGTGCAGTTTGGCGCACAACGCAGTATTCGTGACAATATGACGTCACTGTTATAGCTGTTCCGGGATGCTTCAGCAGTTGTACGATCAATGCCCGGTGTCGATTATTAAAGTTGTCGTTTAACTTGAGGGCATCTATAATCTTTCGTTGTTCGTTCTTTTTATGCTTGACGTAGTTGTAAAGATTCTTGATAGAGTTGACAATTGTCATCAATTGATCTGAAATAAAATAATTCAAGTCGTTGTCATCTTCTTCGGTATTGATGAATGCGTTGTAGTACCTCTTAGGATGGCTAAAGATTTCATGCGAAATAGAAATATACTCGAATGCCCAAAACCTCTCTTTCAGCATGAGCCAATAGAACAATGCACGTGCTGTACGACCGTTGCCGTCCACAAAAGGATGGTCGTATGCAAGCCAGAAATGTAGAATAATAGCCCGTAAGGCGGGATGGATATAGTTGTTGTCCCCATCTTTTCCGTTGGCAAACTTGCACATTTCCTCCATGCGCGCAGGCAGTTCTTCAGCAAGAGGCGGCATGTGAATGAGTTCTCCTTCGATAGCGGTTTCAACGCGCACGGCATCAGCAGCCGTACGATAATTGCCTGCCTTGTTGGGATCTTCAAGAGTTCCCTCAGTCATGATACGGTGAAGTTCCATCACCTTCTCTGGCGTAATGGGGTCATTTTTCCATACAAGGATTTGCTGCATGGTCCGGTAATTGTTCATGACCATGCGTTCATGTTCGTTGCTCGGAAGACGGTTGGAACGAATCAGTTCTTTTGCTTCCGACCTTGTGACTACCGCTCCTTCGAGCATGCTGGACATGATGGCCTCTTCCATGATCGAGGTGATAATATACTTGTTGCGATCTGTTTCCGAAAAGATATCGCTGTTATTGGCCTGTAGGGTCCCTCCTGCCAGCATGTCTATTTGATGCAGCAGGTTAACCATGAGAATCGTGTGGGAATACGAGAACGGCCGGCCTTTTTTGTCAAGCAGCGGCATATCGCGCCGCCCGTTGGCACGCTGAAGTTTCAAGCTTATCCACCATTGTTCGCACGTTAGTTCAGGAGGAGGCGTGCGATACCGCAGCTCATCCCAACTGAGGTACCTATCTACCCTGTTCATCTCCGCTTGCGATGCGCTCAGCAACGTCATGATGCTAATATCAGGAGCGTTGAAATACTTTTCCAAGCTCGGCGGTGTGGGGCGGGGTTTCATACGTTCCATTGTAGCAAACGCAGACACCAAGTCAACCATTATCGGCTAATTAGCCGGAAATTAGCCGCAGATTAGCCGATGAGTGTTTGCCGGTAGCTGTTCGGAGGCACCGTTCAACCAATGGCACAGAAAACCGGGATGCTGACGATAACATATATATCTTTTAGATTTGTTTATGACAAAAATAAAGAAACGCGCTTGCATGAAATATGGCATCGAATCAAAATCTTCGCACGCGTTCTACGCTGCATATATGCGGAGAATGGCGAACCAAAATAGAAAATCAATATGAAGACACTCATAACAACAATGATAGCATTATCCTCCCTGGCATACGCTGCGGAAAGTGGTGCAGAATTGCAGAATTCCCTGTCGCTCCAGCCGGGGGATATCGGCAAGGCGAGCTGGACCATCAGCGCGCCCGGCGGCACGCCGCAGATGGCAGACGACGGAGAGGTGCTCACCTTCACCTACTACCGCACGCGCATCTACACGGAGGAGCAGCAGGATTGGACCCAAAACCCTGTCTCCTTCCTGAACACGGGGGAAGCGGCGGGCAAGTACGTGCCGGATTTTGCGATGCGCACGGCGAAACCCGACGGTGATTTCTTCGTGCTGGACTTCTATGTGAAGAACGATGCGGATGTGGCCGTGCAGCTCAATGCGCTCACGTTCGATCTCATGGTGCTCACAGGGGACGGCACATACGCGGATTCCACCGTGCGGAGCGGTCCCGGGCTGGTGATACGCCCGCAGGGCGGGAGCGATGTGAATCCCGGGCTGTACTCCATTACAGACTACAACCCCGATACCCACCTGGGCACCGCCAGCTATGATTTCTCCGCATTCGAGAACGTGGCGGCGGGCAGCACCATCATCGCCCCCGGTGAACAGCTGCGCATCTCCATTACGCAGAACAACGTAGACGTGGTGGCGTACAACTACGGCATGGTGGGAGGCACGCTCTCCTACACCGCCGTGCCGGAACCGGCCACCTCCACCTTGTCCATGCTTGCGCTCGCAGGGCTTGTCCTGCGCCGCCGCAGGTAGGCGGGCAAGAAACAACCCCGCCGCCGCACCCTACAGGGTGCGGCGGTAGGGGCCGTCCCCCACGGAGAGCACCTGCACGCGCACCGTGGTGAGCCCCTTGCCCACAAAGCCCAGGCGCTTGGCCACCGATGTGCTCACATCAATGAGGCGGCCGGCAATAAAGGGGCCGCGGTCTGCCACACGCGCCTCGCAGCTGCGCCCGTTCTCCAAATTGGTAATGCGCACCACGCAAGGCAGGGGCAGCGTGCGGTGCGCGGCGTACAGCTGGTCCCGGTAGAGCCGCTGGCCAATGGCCCCGCGGTCTCCGCCGGCCTCATAGTGGGAGGCCACGCCCGTTTGGTCGTACCGCAAGGCGGCATCAATGCCCATGGGTACAAAATGGTTGCCGCGCACCGTGTACGGTGCCATCTTGTAACCGTTGTACTGCTGGAACTCGTGGTGCTGGCTGCAGGCTGCAAGAAAAAGCCCCGCCAGGGCAAGATACAGGCATTTGCGCATCATGCCAGCCAGTCTACCACAACCCGCGCCCCGGAACGAGCAAAAATTTCCTTGCCTCCGCCATGCATGCGTGGTATAGAAAACAACGCGCCGCTGCGCCGATTATGGGAACCTACACACCACCGTTTCAACAGACCCCCGCCACCATTGCCCTGCTGGCTGAGATATGCGAGCTGGTTGGTCGCGTGGAGGTGGCCCATCGGGATGACATCACGGTCCAGCTGAGGCGGCAAAACCAGATTCGCTCCATCCACTCCTCGCTGGCTATCGAGCACAACTCTCTCTCGCTCGAACAGGTCACCGCCATCTTGAACGGCAAGAGGGTGCTCGGCCCGCCCCATGAAATCCGGGAGGTTCAGAACGCCGCCCAGGCATACGCGCTCGTGCAATCCCTCAATCCATTGAAAGAGGCCGACATACTGAAAGCGCACCGCCTTATGATGGACTCCCTCGTCAAAGAGGCGGGCCGCTTCAGGAGCGGCGGCGAGGGCGTTGTGGAGGGAAACCGCGTCATTCATCTTGCCCCGCCTGCACACCTGGTTCCCTGGCAGGTGCGCGATTTGTTGGCGTGGTACGCAACAAGCGACCTGCACCCGCTCGTCAAGAGCTCTGTCTTCCACTACGAGTTCGAGTTCATTCACCCCTTTGCAGATGGAAACGGACGCATGGGGCGGCTTTGGCACACCCTCCTGCTCGCGCGCTGGAAACCCTTCTTCGCCTGGCTCCCCATTGAGGAACTCATCGCCAAGCGCCAGCAGGAATACTACCGGGCTCTTCAACTGGCTGATTCCTCCAATGATTCCTCCTGCTTTGTCATCATGATGCTCCAGGTCATCCGTGATGCCCTGCAGGAAATGCCTCTGGCCGACCGACCAAGTACCGACCAAGTACCGACCAAGCTGGACAGCTCGGCCCAGCGCGCCGTAAACGCCCTGATATCCGCGTTGGGGAACGATACCCTCTCCGCCGCTGAGCTCATGGGGCGCATGGGGTTGACGCACCGCCCGCATTTCCGGAAGATCTACCTCACGCCCGCGCTTCAAAGCGGCCTATTGGAGCGCACCATCCCGGATAAACCCAACAGCCCCCACCAGCGCTACCGTGCCGCCAAGGCAGGGCGGTAATCGGCGGTTTCGTTGCTTACGGTGGAGGAGCCGTCCTTTGTGCCGGCGATGCTGCGGTATGGCTCCTTTATCCCTTGTCGCAATAGTTCATTTTTTCCAAGCTGGAATGTAGATGCGTATGGCGTCGGCATCCTGCTCTGTCAAGACATGCTCAAAATTGTATGTGCCGGAGCCCCCGCGGCCTATTCCGAAAGGCGCATTGTTATATAACAAACCGGTGAACAATTGGCTGTCGTCTGTTTCCAGGGTAATGGAATACCCATTGAGATTGTTTTCATTCGCATAGCGCACATTGGCCGGGCGGCCGTTGATGATGGTGGGTGCGCATGCCTTCTCCAGGGCCTCCCTGAGCTCATGCCTGTGTTCTGCAGGTATGTCCAGCACCAGCTTGGTACTCCCGTGGTAGTTCAGCGTTACTTGCCATGTATGTGGCTTGCTGCTGCAAGAGGCCGCAACCAACAGGGAAAGGGCCAGGGGTATAAGGTGTATTGTTTTCATGATGGAGTTATGTTGAGCGTGGAAAGCGGGGTGTGTTTCCACACCCTATTAAGCCACTGGCTAGCCTGATTGTCTATTTTTTTTGCATTTTTTCAAATTTTGGCCGCAACAACCGCGGGAGGAAGGTGGAAAAAAGCCGCTCTGCGCAGGCGCGGAGCGGCTTGAAGTATTTTGGGAAGTGCGGCTTAGGCGCCGAGCTGGAAGCGGTAGAAGGACTCCACCTTGATAGTGTCGCCGAGCTTCTTGGCGGTGTCCGCCACAAGCTTCTCCACGGAGATGGAGGGGTCCTTCACGAACTCCTGGCTCAGCAGGCAGCTCTGCTTGTAGAGAGCCTTGAGCTTGCCGGGGAGAATCTTCTCCAGCAGGGCTTCCGGCTTGCCTTCTGCCAGCAGCTGGGCCTTGGCAATCTCCTGCTCCTCTGCCACGAAGGAGGGATCCAGGGAGGAGGAATCCACGCTCTTGGGAGCGCAGGCGGCAATGTGCAGGGTAAGGTCCTTGCACATGGTCAGGAACTCCTCGTTGGCAGCGGTGGCGGCATTGCCGCAGGAGACGTGCAGGAGCACGCCCACCTTGCCGCCCATGTGGATGTAGGAGGCCAGGGTGCCCTCTGCATTCATGGTGTAGCGGCCGAACTTGCGGAACTTCATGTTCTCACCGATGGCGGCGCACTGCTCGGCCAGGTACTTCTCCACCGTGGTGCCGTTGATGGCCACGCCCTGCGCGGCCTCCACCGTCGTCACATCGGAAGCCTTGAGCGCGGCGCCAATCTCGGCCACCAGGTTCTTGAACTTGTCGCCCTTGGCGCAGAAGTCCGTCTCGCAGTTGATTTCGTAGATGATGCCGTCCTTGCCCTCCACCACGGTGGCCACGATGCCTTCCTTGGCCTCGCGGTCAGCCTTCTTGGCGGCCTTGGCAATGCCCTTCTCGCGAAGGTACTTCACAGCCTCGTCCATGTTGCCGTCGCATTCCACGAGGGCGTTCTTGCAGTCCATCATGCCGGCGTCGGTCATGACGCGCAGCTCCTTGACCATTGCGGGTGTAATATCAGCCATGTTCGTCTTGTGGGGTTAGGCTTTCACTTCAGCGGGCTTGGCCTTGTTGATGGCCTCCACGAGCACGGAGAGCACCAGGCGGATGGAGCGCACGGCATCGTCGTTGCCGGGAATCGGGAAGTCCACGGAATCCGGGTCGGCGTTCGTATCGGTCAGCACAATCACGGGAATGCCCAGCTTGTGTGCCTCGCGGATGGCGATGTCCTCGTGGTCGGCGCCGATGGCGATGAGCACATCGGGGGCGCCGCCCATGGCGCGGATGCCCTGCAGGTTGCGCAGAAGCTTCTCACGCTCGCGGGCGAGGGCTGCGAGCTCCTTCTTGGACATGGACTTGTACTCGGGCTGCTTGTCGAGGTTCTCCAAGTAGTCGAGACGGGCGATGCTCTTCTTGATGGTGGCCATGTTGGTGAGCATGCCGCCCAGCCAACGGAAATTGACGTAGTACTGGCCGGTGGCTTCGGCAGCATCCTTCACGGCCTCCTGGGCCTGGCGCTTGCAGCCCACAAAGAGAATCTTCTTGTTCTTTGCGGCCAGATCGGAGAGGAACGCGCAAGCCTTGTCCAGGCACTTCTCGGTTTCCTCCAGGTTCACGATATGAATGCCATTCTTCTGGGTGAGAATGTACTTCTTCATGTTGGGATGCCACTTGCGGGTCTGGTGCCCGAAGTGAACCCCGGCTTCCACCATCTTGGTGATGAGTTCGTCGATCATTGTATTTATTGTTGTTGTGCGCCCCTTGGTACAGGTGGCGCGGGTTTGTGGAAGGTGCTGCGCGTTCGCCCCCAGCCTTCCGTTGTTGGTATGGCAGCATCAGCGGGGACGCGCAGGATACACGCAGCCCCCCGTTTTGTCAATCATTTTCACGGAAATTCCGCAAAAAACGTGAAAAATTACACGCGCAGCATAATGCGGTGGCGGCGCAGGCACTCCAGCAGTGCCCAGAGCAGCAGGAAAGAGAGCGCGTTGAACACCAGCGGCCCCCATTCCCCGCAAACGGAGGCCAGCCCGCCGAAGAGCGGTTGCGTGATGCCCCACCAGAAGGGATGCCCGCCCACACCCCGCATCTCTGTGAGCACGTATGCCAGAATGGCATTGGTGCCGAATGCCTGCAAGGGGGTGAAAAAGCGGGTGGCGCGCAGACCCGTATCGCACAGCAGGTGGAAGAGCGCCAGCAGCAGCAGGCACCAGCCGCCGCTCCAAAGCACCATGGTGGGGGTGAAGATTTGCTTGATGAGCGGCGTGTCGCACTCCAATGCCAGGGCGGCGCCCAGGCTGGCTGCTCCGGCAGCCGCGAGCACGGCGGAGGATTTGCCCGCATTCATCAGCCGAATGCATTGGCCGCCGAGCACCCCCATGAGCGTGAGCACGCCGAAGGACAGGGAAGTGAGTATCCAGGTGTTGGGAGTGCCGTCCTGGCAGTGCCCCTGCAGGAGGCAGTCCACATGGTAGGCCAGGTTGTCGTGCGGCAGGAAGCGCCCGCCCTCATGCCCGGCATAGGGAATGAAACGCAGGGCGGCCCAGTACAGGGCCAGGCACGCGATACAGCCCGCCAGCTGGCTGCGCACGCCTCCCCAAACCAGCAATACGGCGGCAATGAGATAGCCGGCGGCAATGGCCTGCAGCGTGTTGCAGAACAGGCTCATGTGCCCCGGGTTGCACCCCAGCAGGTTTCCCTGCACCACCATGCCCAGCAGGAAGAGCAGCACCACACGGCGCAGCACCCGCAGCATGGTGCGCCGCCGCCATCCCTCCCCGCCGGCGGTGCGGTATTTTGTGAAGGCAAAAGGCATGGAGCAGCCCACAATGAAAATGAACAGCGGCATCACCAAATCCCAGCAGGTGAAAGACCCGCCCCACTGCGCATGCGTGAACTGCTGCGCCACGGCATCCGGCAGGTCTCCGCCGGCAGACAGCGTGAGCGCCTCCCTCAACACAACGGCGCCGCCGGTCAGCACGGCCATATCCAGCCCGCGCAATATATCAATGCTGGCAACCCTTTCGCTCATGCCGGCAAGGCTACCATACCTCCCTTTCCGTGTAAAACGGAAAATGCAGCCGCCCTCTCATGGCAGAAAACGCGGGGGCGGAAACAGCATGAAACACGGCCCACCCGGCGGCATGCCGGATGGGCCGTGAAATTGCCGTGCGCAAAGCGCGTGTTATTCCTCCTCCAGGATGGCGTCTATTTCCGAGACAACGGCGGAGTCACCGCCATCATGGGCGGAGAGGGCGACGAAGCGGAGGTAGCGCGCAGAGGCGGGAGTGAAGAACATGGCCTGCTGGGTGTCGAAGTTGTCTGCAAAGGAACCGCGGGCAACGGGTTCACCCCAGTTCTTGCCGTCCTTGCTCACATAGACCTCGTAATCCTTGACACGGCCGACAGCGCGGCGGGCGCCGCGGTAGCTCATGCCCTTGAGCTTGCGTTCCTGGCCGAGATCGACACGGAGCTCGTGCGGGAAGCTGGCAACGGTAACGCCCACCATGGTGTGCCAGACGGTATCCGGGTTGCCATCCAGCACATTGCGGGCGGCGCCGCCCTCCTCCTTCTCGGAGCTGGCATAGACAACGGCGTAGAAGGCGTGGGGCGGGTAATCGCCCTCCACGCGGGTGATAATGGGCACAAACTCTGCAATGGATGCGTAGGACTCACCCTTGACCATGGGCTCCAGGCAGACTATCTTCACATAGCGGGCCACCTTGAGGTCCGGCAGGAGCACGCGCTGCTCGTTGTCGCTGTCCTCCATGGTGATTTCGCAATCGGGCTTGTCTCCCCACTTCTCCGGATTGTCGGAAAGGTAGAAGGCGATTCTGCGCACGCGGGAGGAAGCGCGGCCCTGGCGCGGGGTGACGGCAAAGCCGCGCAGTTCGGAGGCCATGCCGAGGTCCACCACGATATTGTGCGGGTATTCCGCAGCAGGCTGGTGCCAGTAGGAATGCCAGATGGTATCACGGCGGCCGTCGATAATGTTCCAGGGAGATTCGGAAGCGCCGGTGCTGCTGGAGCAGGAGTGGATGCGCAGCAGGTTGTCCGGTTTCCAGGCGGGCATGTGCTGGTAGGCGCGCGCGGCGTCCATGCAGCCCTCGCTGCTGGCGTATGCCACCAGGATGCCTTCCTCACGCTGCAGGAAGGGCCCGTCGTACAGGTGCTCGGAGCCGTCCGGCAGGATGAGGGTGATCTTGGCGTCTCGCGTGCCGCAAGAGGCGTGCACATAACCCATGCCGTCTCGCGTAAGGGTGACGGCGCTGGTGAGGGGCAGCACCTCCCTGCCGATGTTGCAGAGGTCCTGCCCCGGGGTGATGGGGCGCAGGGAGAACACGAAGGTGGTGGGCTGGGTGAGCGGTATATCGCGGTCCATGGGGCGCGGGCCGCAGGCGGCACCGCCGAGACCGAGGGTGAACTTGTCCACGCAGAGGATGGTGGCACCCGCCGGCTGCACCTCCTCCGGGTGGGCGGCGGCGAAAAGGGCCTGCGCGGTGCACGGCAGGGCAGAGAAGTTCATGGTTTCATTGGGGGATGCAGCCACCATGAGCCCCACGCCGGATTCATCCGTGACGGCAACCCACTTGCTGTCCATGCGGTTGCCCATCTCCATGGGGTAGGGGTATTTCTCCACCATGTCGTCCACGGAGCGCTCCCAGATGCCGACGTAGGAGCCGGCCTTGCGGTCCGGGTAGTTCTCCCCTGGTCCGCGGCCGTACCACTTGACCTGGTTGAACTGCTTGGGCAGCACAATCTGGTAGCCGAGCTTGGGCAGCACAATGTTCTCCACACTGGGAACAATGCCCGCCTGCACGCTGATGTAGCCGTTGGGCATGATGGTGTAGACCATCTGGGTGGTGAAGCGGAATTCACGCTCCATGACGGGGCCCTGGTCCTTGAGGGCGAATTTGCCGTTGTCGTAGTCGCGGCTGTCCAGGCTCTCCTTGCGAATGCCCTGGCTGACGATATCGCAGGAGATACGCACAATGCCGCCGGGCATGCGCTCCACCTGGAGCGGGGAGCTGACATGGTTCAGGTTGCGGAAACCGTTGTTGAGCCACTGGTTCATGGCCCACTTGTCATTGGCGAGCGGCGCGCGGAAGGCGTTGAGGAACATGGTGGGCTTGCTGCCCAGGATCTGGTGGCCGTTCACAATGTAGTCACGCAGGCCGCCGGTAACCTTGTCCACGGTGACGGAGAAGTTGGAGCCGATGACAATCATGCGGCTGTTCTCGTTTCGCACATCCATCTTGGCCTCCTTGTCAATGCCGAGCAGGTGGGCCTTGGCGGAGAATTTGGTGAACCCCTCCGGCAGGAGCATCTGCTCCGTGGCCACGGTGTAGCCCTTTTCCGCCCAGGCGTTGTCCTGCTTGAGCTTGAAGTTGACGGTAACGAAGTAGCGGGCATCCCGGCTGGCTTTGTCGATGTGCAGCTTGGCCAGGGGGATTTCCAGCTTACCGTTCTGCATGGGGGGGATATCCACAGAGAAGGAGCTGCGGGCCACCTCCTCGTTGCCCTCCTTGGTGAGCAGCCACTCTGCATCGTACTCGTTGGTGTTGGTGAAACAGTTCTTGTTGCGGATATCCACCACCATGGCCTTGCCGCTCTCGCTCAGGCCCTCAATGCGGGCGGAGATGTTCTGCTGCACCTTGCGGATTTCATCATAGAGCGGCGTGGGCGTGCGGTCGCTGTAGATGACGCCCTTGATGCAGAAGATACCGTCGTGCGGGTACTCCCCGTGGTCGCCGCCGTAGCTCTGGCGCACCACCTTGCGGCCGTCCGGCAGGGTGACCTCCTGGTCGTAGCTCTGGTGAATCCACTCCCAGATGCCGCCGCCGATGATGGAGTCGCTGGTGTCGATGTTGTCCCAGTAGTCCTTGAGGTTGCCCATGGAGTTGCAGAGGATGTGGGCGTACTCGGAGATATACCAGGGCTTGTTGATGACGCGGGATGCAACCTCCTTGGACCAGTTCACGCTGGGGTACTGGTTGGAGTGGAGGTCTGCCAGGTCGTTGTTGCGCTCGTACTGGGTGGGGCGGGAGGTGTCGCGGCTCTTGATCCAGTCGCGCACGGCGGCAAAGTTGTCGCCGGGGCCGGCCTCGTTGCCGTAGGACCACATGACCACGCAGGGGTGGTTCTTGCTCTGCTCCACCATGTTCTGGTTGCGCCAAACGTGCTGTGCGCGCCACTCTTCCGGGTGGGAGAGGGACTCGTCACCGTAGTAGTAGCCGTGGGATTCAATGTTGGCCTCGTCGCATACGTAGATGCCGAGCTCGTCGCACATCTCGTAGAAGAAATCGGGCTGGGGGTAGTGGGAGTTGCGGATGTGGTTGATGTTGCCGCGCTTCATGAGGAGGAGTTCCGCGCGGCACTCCTCACGGGAAACGGTGTGGCCGTTGGCGTGCTGGCTTTCATGGCGGTTCACGCCCTTGAGCTTCACGGGCATGCCGTTCACCAGGTAGCGGCCGTCCTTGAGCTCCACCTTGCGGAATCCCACCTTGCGGGAGATGGTCTCCATCACCTTGCCGTTGGCATCCTTGAGCGTGAGCAGCAGGGTGTACAGGTTGGGCTTCTCCGCGCTCCACAGCGCGGGCTTGGATACCTGCGTGCTGAAAACGGCGTTCGCCTCGGAATCCGGCTCGGCTTTCAGGGTTTCACTCTTGAGGGTGGCCACGGTCTTGCCGGCGGCGTTGATGAGCGTGCCCTCCACGGTGCAGGCGGCGGGCGCCTGGCTGCGGTTGGCCACGGCCATCTCGATTCTCAGCGTGCTCTTGGAGAAATCGGTGTTGCCGTCCTTTTCCGCAAAGTCCGTGTGGATGAAGAAATCACGGATGAAGGTATGCGGGGTGGAGTAGAGGTAGACATCACGGAAAATGCCGGAGAGGCGCCACATGTCCTGGCACTCCAGGTAGGTGCCGTCGCTGTAGCGGTAGACCTCCGCTGCCACCACGTTGGAGCCGGGGTGCACGTACTTGGTGATATCGAAAACGGCGGCGGTGCGGCTGTCCTTGGAGAAGCCCACCTTCTGGCCGTTCACGAACAGGTAGAAGAAGGAGTCCACGCCATCAAAGCGGATGAAGACCTGCCGCCCGTTCCAGTCTGCGGGTATCTCCACATCCCGGCGGTAGGAGCCCACGGCGTTCGGCTCCGTCTTGGGCGTGGTGAAGTTCTTTTCGTCTGCGTTGCGCGGCGGGGTCATCACGCGCGGCCAATCGCGGATACAGGTGTAGCGCTGGTTGCTGTAGATGGGGGTTCCGTAGCCGCGCATCTGCCAGTTGCTGGGCACGTCTATGTCCTTCCAGTTGCTCACGTCCACCTCCGGCTTGTAGAAGTCCTGCGGGCGTTCCTGCGGGCTGGGGGCCCAGTTGAATTTCCAGTTTCCGTTGAGCGGAAGCACCAGGGTGGAGTCCTCGCGGCCTCCCTTCATGGCCTCGTCCTTGTTGGCGAAGGGAACAAAGAAGGCGCGGGAGACTTCCCTGCCCTGGGAGAGGTTCTGCGGGTTCTCCCAATCCGGATTCGGCTCGTACGGTGCGTTCTCCTGTCCTGTTGCCAAGGTTCCCATCATCACAAATGCAGCTGTCACGTGCTTTAGCAGACTCATATTGCCCTTAGGCTACCAAAATCCCGCAGGATAGCAAGAAAAAAGCGTCAGGCGCGCACGCTTACACGCGCGCACGACCAGAACGCAGAATATCCTTGTCACGCCGCCATGCTTTTGGTAGACTTCCTGCATGTCAACACACGAGGGAGAACAGGTTCTTGTGGTGCCGCGCGAGGCCTTTGACGCGGTGGGTTCCTTCAACGGCGTGCGCCGCAACCCGCAGGATTACCTGGAAGCCTTTTTGAAGCCCGGCGTGGCGCGCTACATGGACCGCGCGCTGGCAGAGAAGAGCCCGCAGTTCAAGCAGCTCATCGGCTACGCCATCTTCTGCCACCGCGGGCGCATCCTGGCCTACTCCCGCACCTCCAAGGGCACGGAAACACGCCTGCACGACAAGTGGTCGCTCGGCATCGGAGGCCACATCAACCCCATCGACGGGCTCACGGACAGCATCGCCACCTACCTTACCGGCATGGAGCGGGAAATCCGCGAGGAAATCAGCATTCCCGCCGCCGTGAACCAGGAGCTCTACGCCGTTATCAACGATGATACGGACGAGGTAGGTTCCGTGCACCTGGGCATCGTCCACCGCTTTGAGCTGGAGAGCGAGGAGGTGGCGCCCAACGAGAAGAAGCTGGACAACCTGGGCTTCCACACGCTCGATGAGCTTGCGGGAGCCCTCTATCCCAAGCTGGAGAGCTGGTCCGCCATCTGCGTGGACGCCCTCCGCGCAGATGCCGCCAAGTAACCCCCTTTCCCCCAATACAAGATGAACACCAAGACAAGCATCCTCACCATCGCCGCACTGTGCGGATTGTGCGCGCCCCAGGCGCTTGCCGACCGCAACAGCGACTACTGGGCACCGCACAACATGGCGCAGCGCCAGTGCACCTCCGTGCATATCGGCTTCCTGCCCACCGTGCCGCACCACACCGCCGCCTACCAGGAAATGGTGGTGGAAAAGAGCGCGCCCGGCACCTACTTCTGCTGCAACAACTTTTCCAACGGATACATCGGCGTGCAGGAGCTCGCCGAGCAGCCGGACGGCACCACCAAGCGCGTGGTCATTTTCTCCATCTGGGACGCGCAGGACTCCGGCGACAACCCGCACGCCGCGCCGGAATCCGAGCGCGCCAAGCTGGTGCAGCGCGGCCAGGGGGTGCACACCACGCGTTTCGGCGGTGAGGGCACCGGCGGCAAATCCATGCGCCTGTTCAACTGGAAGGAGGGGCAGCGCATCCGCACCCTCGTGGTGGAGAAGCCGGACGGAGAGAATTTCCGCCAGCTGGCAGGCTACCTGTACAATGATGAAACGGGCAAGTGGGAGCTGCTGAGCTGCTGGCGCATCCAGGCGCTGCGCGAGGGTCTGGGCGGCGGCAGCGGCTTTGTGGAGGATTTCCGCCGCAACGTGGAATCCAAGAAGTACGAGCGCCGCGCCACCTTCGGCCCCGCTTTCCGCTGGGTCGGCAACGAGTGGAAGCAGGCTACTGAATTCCGCTTCACGCGTGATGCCAACCCCAACAACGAAATCAACTGCCGCCTCAACCCCAAGCTCGGCTACTTCTCCCTGGCCACGGGCGGCAATATCAAACCGGAGGCGGATTTCAAGCCCTTCGACACCAAGGTGCTCACCCCTCTGCCGGAGGCCAAGGAACCCGGCCAGGACGTGATGGATATCATCCACGCTCCCAAGCTGGACATGGTGGAGTACAGCGACGAGGGACCTGCCATTTGAGCCCACCCGCCGGAATTTCAAAAGCCCGCCCGGTACAGTGCCGGACGGGCTTTTTTCATACTTGGAACACCTGTTAGAGACCCAGCTTGCTCTTGGCCGTGCTGATCAGGTGGTTGGCCAAATCCGGGTTGCTGTGCAGCAGGTCCTGCACCGCCTGGCCGAACGGCAGCGCCATCAGCTTGTCCACGGAGAAATCCGCCTGGCCGCTCATGCAGTCTCCCACATACCCGGTAATGGTTTTCACCGCATCGGAGTCGGCAAGCAGCTTCTCCAGCGCCGGCATAAGGCCCTCCGGGCAGTTCTTGCGCAGCTCGTCTCCAATCTTGCCTCCCATCAGGGAGCCCATCATATCATCTATCAATCCCATGGTTCTTGTAATGGTTGGTTCCCTGCATCCTAGCATTTTCCCCCTGCCGAGTCAAGAACGCATGTGATAGAACAGCCATTCTGTTTTAACCGCTTGCCATGTGAAAATGTTGGGCGTATACTGTAGGCATGAAACGCAAAACATGGATTTGTTCGCTGTTGGCGGCGGCTGTGGCCGCGCCCGCCTTTTCACTGGATTGGGTGACGGATTTTGACGCCGCCAAGGAGCAGGCCGCCAAGGAAGGCAAGGCTATCCTGGTGGATTTCACCGGCTCGGACTGGTGCGGCTTCTGCATCAAGCTCAAGAAACAGGTGTTCGACACCCCGGAGTTCGATGCCTACGCCAAGGACAAGTTCGTGTGCCTGGAAATCGATATCCCGAAGGGCAGCAAGATTTCCGAGGAGCAGAAGAAAATCAACGAGGAGCTCAGCGAGCAGTACAACGTGGACGGCTTCCCCTCCATCTTTGTGATGACCCCGCAGGGCTATGTGGTGGGAGGCTTCGGCGGCTTCAAGGAGATTGCAGAGGCCAAGAAGGCCCTGGATGAAGGCCTGGCCAACGCCAAGGCCATTGCAGATGCCGAGAAGCTGGATGCGGATGCCAAGGTGGATGCCATGTTCAAGGTCTACAAGGCGCTCAACGAGGACGTGGCAGGCTCTGCCCTGCAGCTCAGGGACGCCATTGCCAAGATGGACACCAACGACCGCTGCGGCATGCGCCGCGACAAGCAGCTTGCAGAGGAAATGCGGGGCTTGCAAATACAGCTGCGCACCTTTGTGGAGGAGGCGGGTTCCGCCGGTATGAAGGACGCCCTGGCCCTGCTGGAGGACAAGACGCCCAAGCTCATGCCGGAAAACCGCTACGCCGCCATCATGATGAAGAGCAGCATGATGTTCCTCATCTCCGAGACCCAGGAGGACTTGGACAAGATGCGCGACACCACCGTGGCAGAGCTCAAGGCGCTCGACGCTACCAAGGTGGACCCCGACCAGGTGAAGCAGTCCATTGAGCGCATCACCCAGATTGCCAAGGACGGCAAGCGCGCGCTGGACCACGCCAAGGACGGACGCCAGGAGCTGGATGACCGCGCCGCCGCCGCCAAGGAGGCCAAGCTGGCAGAGGAGGAGGAGGCGCGCCTGCAGGCCGCCGGCACTCCCAAGCTGGAATGGGGAACGGACCTGGCCGCCGCCAAGGCTCAAGCCGCCAAGGAGAACAAGCCCATCCTGCTGCTCTTCACGGGATCCGACTGGTGCAGCGCATGCATCGCCATGCACAAGGAAGTTTTCGACAAGGCGCGTTTTGCCGCCTATGCCAGGGACAAGTTCATTCCCGTGGAAATCGACTGCCCGCACGGCAACAAGATGAGCGAGGAGCAGAAGAAGGCCAACAAGGCTGTGGCAGATGAATACCATGTGGAGGGCTTCCCCACCGTGCTCGTGCTCAACCCGCAGGGCATGGTGGTCGGTGGCTTCCTCGGCGGCCAGGAGTTTGCCGATGTGAAGAAGGACCTGGAAACCGCCCTCTCCAACGCGAAGACCCTTGCCGAGGCAGAGAAGCTGGAGCCCGAGAACAAGCTCAAGGCGCTCATCTGCTTCTGCGCCGCGCTGGAGGAGCAGGAAACCCCATGCACCGCCTCCCTGGTGGAAGAAATCGCCAAGCTGGATCCGGAGGACAAGACCGGCTTCCTCCACAAGCGGGAGCTCGCCGCCAAGCGCGCCAAGATAGAGGAAATGCTTGTGAAGATGGAAGGCACCCCGGAGCTCACCAAGAAATGCGATGAGCTCCTTGCCACCGTTGAGCCGGAACTGAAGCTGGACATCATCGCCATGAAGGCAGACAACCTCATGCTGCTCTCCGAAACCAAGGAGGACCTGCAGAAGGCATGCGACACCCTGGCCGCCGACCTCAAGGGCGTGGACCGCGACAAATCCGACCCGAAGCTCTACGAGGCCTGCGAATCCAGCATCAAAACCTGGCTGGAACATGCGGACGAAGTGCTTCAGGAGGCCAGTCAGATGCGCGAAATCATCAAAGCCTTCTGCAACAACAAGGAGTAAGGCCCTGCGCCAAAGTCTGTCAGTTGCCGCTTTTTGGCTTGCGGGCGGTGGACGCGCGCGCGTATACTCGCGGCATGTTCAACAAAACTCTTACCGTAGCAGGGCTTGCAGCCCTGGTGACACCGGCATTCTGCGCAGAGTGGATGACGGATTTCGAAGCGGCCAAGGCCAAGGCTGCCGCAGAGAACAAGGCCGTGCTCGTGGATTTCACGGGCTCGGACTGGTGCGGCTACTGCATCAAGCTCCGCCGGAACGTCTTTGACAAGCCGGAGTTCGATGCCTACGCCAAGGACAAGCTGGTGCTGGTGGAGATTGACCTCCCCCGCGCCAAGAAGCTTCCCGAGGAGCAGCTCAAGAAAAACGAGGCATTGGCGGAACAGTACCGCGTGGACGGCTTCCCCTCCGTGTTCATCATGACCCCCAAGGGTGAGGTCCTGGGCGGTTTCGTGGGCGGCCGCTCCGACGCCCTGGCGGATATCCAAAAGCCGCTGGATACGGGTATCGCCAACATCAAGGCGCTGGAGGAGGCCCGCAAGCTCAGCGGCGGTGAAAAGCTGGAGGCCTACAAGAAGATATACGCCGGCATCGATGACCGCGTGAAGAACTCCGCCACGCACCTGGTGGATGAAATCATCCAGAATGACCCGGAGGACACGTGCGGCCTGCGCCACGGCAGGGACGTGGCAAACCAGATTACGGAGTTCATCCAGAAACTGGAAAACGACGGCAATCCCCTGAGCCCGGAGGCCGTGCTGGCGCTGGTGCAGGAGTTTGAGGGCAAGGTGTTCCCGGAAAACAGGCTGGAGCTCATCCAGGTCAAGCTCAACGCCCTCATCGTGAACGCCGCCAACGCAGAGGAGCTCCAGAAAGCCAAGGACACCATCCTTGCAGACCTTGGCAAGGTGGAGAACAACCCGAGCGTTGAGCGCATCAAGGATAACATCAACAAGGCCTTCTCCCAGCCGGACCGCCTTCTGAAGATGGCCCAGCAACAGCGCGAGCGCATGGAGCAGATGAAGAAAGCCAGGGAAGAGCAGCAGAAGAAGCAGGAGGAAGCCAAGGAGCAAAAGCCGGAGGCTCCCGCCGCGCAGGAAGCCCCCAAGGCCTGATTCAGCCCTCGTTTCATACTAAAAAGCCCGCCCGGCGTTCACCCGGGCGCTCCTTTTTGGTACGCGTGCCGGAGCGGCGTTATTTCGCCTGGGCCTCGCGGGTCATTTTGTCCAGCTCCGCCTGGCGTGCGCGCATGGCCTTGAGCTGAAGGAAGAGGTGAGGAATATCAGAGAAGGTGCTCTTCAGGCGGCCGGCAATCTCCTCTTTCTGCGGGCTGTCCGGCATGGCGTCCAGCTCAGCCTGCACGGCATCGCGCGCTTTCTCCAAATCCTGCTCCGACTGAGAGGCGAGCACGCTGGCGGTGATTTTCAACTCCATGACTATGGGCAGGTTCTCCGGCATGGTGGTGGGCTGGAGTTCCGCCACGGCCGCGAGGATTTGCGCGGGGTCGCGCCGCTGCATGAGCCTGACGGTGCGGGCCTTGATATCACGGCGCTGCTGCTCCACGGCGCGGCGGTGGGCAAAGCCGAGGGTATCCTGCGGGTCGCACTGGATAATCTGCTCCTCCAGGGAGGAGGCGCAGGGGCGCGCATCCTTGTTGAGGGCCTTGTGGAATTCACTGAGGGCCTTGAGCCTTTCCTCTCCGGAGAGGGACTGCGCCTTTTCCAGCACGGGGAGATTGGCCAGCCCTTCATCAAGCACCTTGCCCACCTGCTCCATGGAAACGCCGCCGCCCAGGAAACCGCCCAGCACGTCACCGGCGGGGTTGAGCACCAGCACCATGGGGAAGGCGCGCACCGCGTAGCGGGAGGCCAGGGCCTCGTTGCGCTCCTTCTCCTCACGCGGCATCTTGTCGCCATGCGGGCAGTCGATTTCCAGCAGGATGAACTTATCCTTCACCAGGGCATCGAACTCGGGCTTTTCAAAGATGTTGCTGTGCAGGTGTTTGCAGGCGCCGCACCAGTCCGAGCCCGTGAAATCCAGGAGAATGGGCTTGTGTTCCGCAGCGGCGCGCCGCTTGGCGGCCTCGTAGTCGGTCATCCACTCTGCTCCGAACGCGGGAACCGCAATGGCGGCGAGCCCCGCCAGGAAAAGCGATTTGGCAAACATGGCGGATCAGTGTTTCTGCTGCGCCTTGAAATCCTGAATCTTCTTGAGCGCTCCTGCGGGGTCCTCGAACTGGCGGCGGATGCCTTCTATCACCTCCTCCTTGCCGTCGGGCAGGGCCTCGGCATCCTTCAGCAGGATATCGCGCGCCTTGGTCATGTCTGCCACACTCTCCGCAGAAAAGAGCAGGCCGGTCATCTTCACCTGCAGCAGGGTCAGGCGGTTCTCCGGGAGAATCTTGGGCTCGAACTCCTTCACGATGTCGAGTATCTGCTGCCCGGTCATGCTGTACAGATTCTGCCCGGTGCGGGATTCGAGCTCGCGCGCCTGGGCGGCCACATCCTGCTCGCCGCCCACCAGGCGCAGCGTATCCTCCGGATCCTTCTGGCGAATCTCCGCATGCAGGGCGGAGGCGCAGGGGCGCACCTCCTTGCCCATGGCCTGGTACACATCGTAGAGGGCCTTGGCCTGGGCGGCATCTCCCCCTTCCACCTTGCGTGCCTTGCGCAGCGCGCGGGCGTTCGCTACCGCCTTGTCCAGGATGGGCTTCACGGCATCCGGGGAGGATTTGGCGCCCACAAAGCCGCCTGTCACCTCACCCTTGGGGGTCATGACCAGAACGGTGGGGAATCCATCCACGCTGTACTGCTTGGTGAGCGCCTGGTTCTTTTCCCGCAGGGCCGGGTCTATCTTGGCGTTCCGCGGCAGGTCCACGCGCACCAGCACAAACTTCTCCTTTGCGTAGGAGAGGAATGCCTTCTGGTCAAGCACCTTGGCCTCCAGGGTTTTGCAGGCGGAGCACCAGTCCGACCCCGTGAAATCCACCAGCAGCAGCTTCTTATCCGCCTTGGCCTTCGCCTTCGCGGCATCAAAGTTATCCATCCAATCCGCACAAATAGCCGGTGCCACCATGGCCACCGCGCATGTCAATGTTATGAGTTCCTTGAACATACCACCACTATACACGCCCGCCCCCGCCGTGTCAAAGCGGTTTTTTCAGTCCAATGCGTTTGCATCGCATCCTGTGCACAAAGTCCAGGGCTGAGGCATGTTAAAGATTGATAAGTAATTGCTCAAGGAAATCCTCGGACCATGCTGCCCGTAACCTTCTGCCTTTCAAGCTTTTAGTGCGGCCACAGGGGACAGGCGTGTTTTTCACGACCGCCAGGGCCATGCGGTTGAGGCGGGAAAAATTCTGCGCCGCGTTTCGGAACGCCTTCCTGACGGTGTCCTCCTGGAAACAAAAATCAAGGACCCAGTGCAGGTTGTTTTCCACCTGCCAGTGCTGCCTGATGCACGTTGCAATAAAGGCGGCGCTGCACCTGCTCAGGCTTGTGATGTAGTAGCGCGTCTCTGATGTCTCTACGCGCGTTTTCTTGTTGTGGCGCACACAGACCACGCGCACGAGGGCCGCAAGGCCGTCCCAGTTCCACGCTCCGGGTATCATGGAGAGGTCCCTGTAAACGCTGCAGGTCCTCACTTCCACGCGGCCATGCCCGCTGTCCGTTTCCGTGTGGCGCGAAACGGGGCGCAGCAGCGCACAGCTCTCCTCGATTCCCTCCATCAAGAGCTTTTGGTTTCCCTTTACCGCCAGGACATAATCGCCGCCCTTCTGCTTGATCAAGCCCGCAAGCTCCCTCTGGCACCCCATGGCGTCACTGGTGATGACCGCGCCGCGGATGTCGAGCATACCAAGCAGCTTGGGCATGGCGGTAATCTCGTTGCTCTTCTCGTCAACGGCGATTTGGGCGAGCGAGACGCCGTTCTCGCAGGACCAGGCGCTGACCATATGGACGAAGGCCTTGTCGTCCTTGTCGAGCGTTCCCCTGATGGTTTTGCCGTCAATGGCGATAACCCGCTCGGGCTTCTTGACGAAAACGCTGCGCACCCACTCCATGAGCTTTTCCTCCAGCACGCCGGGGTCGAGCAGGGCGAATACGCGACCGAACGTATCGTGGGACGGGATGCCGTTGGGCAGTTCCAAGTACTTGCGCAGCCACTTCTCGCGCACCAATCCGAATTCTGCTATTTCGTACCAGCTTTTTGCACCACATAAAACAGCACAAAATGCAATTGTGATTATGTCTATAAGTTTATGTTTCTTTGCCCTGTTGACGCGCTTGTCCTCTATTGTAGAAAAGATAGTTATAAAGTTTTCCATGCGGGTATAATATCATATATATAACAAAAGTCAACACATAAAAGAATAAAAAAACAAAAAAACTTCAATTTTAATACATTTACTGGCTCGCCGAGTAGTATTTTGCATGCTCATCTTTTGCAAATTG
>JAZLHB010000108.1:0-15443 GCA_045616565.1 Akkermansia sp.
AACCCCAAGCCACCCTACCCCGCCGCCATGCGCCAACGCCGCATCCAGGGCAGCGTTGGCGTGCGCATTGCCGTCTCCCCGCAGGGGGCCCCCACCGCCGTGGATATCACCCGCCCCAGCGGCCATGCGGAATTCGACTCCACCGCCCGCTCCTGGATTCTCCGCCACTGGCGCTTCCGCCCAGCCACCACCGCCGGCAAGGCCACCGCCTCCACCGTCACCACCACCGTGCGCTTCATCCTCAACTAGTTGAACCAGCGCCACCCTGCGCATGCAGGCAGTGATACATCCGCGAGCGAAGCGCGCTCTTTCAACCCGCCGAAGGGCGGGTGACTATACCTAGCCCCAGGCGGGAGCCTGGGGAACGCCCCGCGTCCTAATGTCTCTGCACGCAACCCCGCCCTGCGGGGTGGATGGCGTCTCCCGCCGCTTATGCCTGCCCCTCCAACACGCCCCTCGCGCATCTCCCACCAGGCAATCAGCATTTATTATGTCATCCGTTCTTTGTACAGTTCTTTGTACAGAAACCAGCCATACCGCATGGCAAGCGGAAGTTACTTTAGACACGTTCTTTGGCGCATTTTGGCGCAATATATGAATTAATCATGCAATTCATATACACTCATACAAAAACATTTCGCATGCATTATTAGTTCATCCCTTATTAGCGTCGGGAATCACCGGACAACACCGCCACCACGGACTCGAGTATATTCCGGCCATGCGCGCTAAGAGCGTATTTCTGATTCCGATGCCGCAGATTCTCAGGGTGAGTCCTCTCCATCAAGCCTGCCTTGCACATGGGGGAAATGAACCTATCAAGCAAGCGGTAGCGGTTTGACTGCTGTAGGTTCTTCATAATATCCAATGCTGATTGTTCAAACCGAGACACCAGCATAATACGCCCGAAAAGTTCCCTTTCCGTCTCATCTTGGCACATACGCATCAGCGAGGAGTACTCCTGCTGCAAATGCACAGTCAGCCTTCGCAAAAGCTCGACCTGATCCACACCAAGCGCTGATGAAGCCTCCGCAGTCTCTCGACTAGGGATATCTATCAGAAAGAAGGTCCGGTCCTCATCAGTGGAAATCGTGGCTTTTGCGGAACCGTTCAACATTAGCGATTTTTGGATGGTGGGAATACCGGTGGCGCGTCCTTCTGTCAGCTTGAGCTCTTTGAGGAAATCGCCCAAGCGGCGGTTGCGGTATCTGCGGGAGCGCAATTCCCTTGCATTTCTAATCGCATCTATGCTGATGGAGCGGTCCGGTCCTGAATAGCTCAGAATGGAAATGCGGCTCGGCTCCACCGTAATTTCCACGGGTTCACGCTGCGTATAGTCCCGGTGAAACAGGGCATTCACCACAGCTTCCTCCAACGCTGCGTACGGATAGTTATAGTGGCGCGCTGCCTCTGCCCGCATTGGGTCTTTCTGGATAATTTCCCGGACCACGTTTGTGTGCAAATACTCCAAGGTCCTCTTAATCATAGAGGGAACAGCTCCCTTGATGGGCGAGACCTCCACCATATTATCCGGGTTGCGCTCCCTGCCCTCGGGGAATAACACTATGTCCACCTGCGTCCTCGGAAAAAACTTCTCGGGAGCCTCACAAAACATCATGGCCGCCACATTCTTTATCATGCGGTTCTCCGTGGGGCCGTAAAACAAATCCATCTGTTCCAAAAGAGCCTCCATGGGCATTTCATGCGCCTTGGCCGACAGCTTGCTGCCCACACTGGCAAGATAATCGCGTATGAGCAGCCCGGATATGTCCTCTAATTTGATATCGGGATTGCCGCAATCATCGTAAGGCGCAGAGGCTGACATCGAGATGAGCTCCCGTTCCTCACTTATATCGGCCACCACTGAATTACTCCCTTTCCTGATATAGGTATAGCACCGCTCCCCCTTTTCTGTCACCTTCTTGGGGACTTGATACGGCCTATTCACCCCGCCGGGAACCCATATCACCAGAATATGCCTCCCATCCACCTCCTCCATCGAGGTACGGGCCGCATAGTAGGGTTTCATTTTCTTGTCGAAACCCAGCATTGCCTTGCTGATACCGTCGAACTCCCGGAGCCGCAACCCTTTCACAGGGCGCACTGCCACGCCATCTCTCTCCTCCACTCCAACGAGGATGTAACCTCCGCCCAAGTTGTCAAAATCGTTTGCGAATGCACAAATAGACCGATATATCGCATCGGGATTCCAACCTGATTTGAACTCTATCCTGTTGGATTCCACCTTGCGCTTATTCAATAGATCATCTATATTTACAGGCAGTGCCATAGCTTTCCTCTCCCAGCTATTGTAACCCAAAAGAAAGAAAAAGGCAAGGCTCAATTTTTACCAGCTTATTCACACCTATCAAATGCGTACTCACAAATTCCAATTGCATATTTTTATTATGTCATCCGTTCTTTGTACAGTTCTTTGTACAGAAACCAGCCATACCGCATGGCAAGCGGAAGTTACTTTAGACACGTTCTTTGGCGCATTTTGGCGCAATATATGAATTAATCATGCAATTCATATCACTGCAGCACCATAAAAAGCAGAACCAACCACGCACAGAGATATTCGCGCGGGGCTCAAGACAAGTCGCGGCACACATCTTGCACCCCGCATGCGCGGGAGCGCCACCCTGCGCATGCAGGCAGTGATACATCCGCGAGCGAAGCGCGCTCTATCAACCCGCCGAAGGGCGGGTGACTATACCTAGCCCCAGGCGGGCGGGGGAACGCCCCGCGTCCTAATGTCTCTGCACGCAACCCCGCCCTGCGGGGTGGATGGCGTCTCCCGCCGCTTATGCCTGCCCCTCCAACACGCCCCTCGCGCATCTCCCACCGATCCACCCGCCTTTACAAAATTGCGTAAATACGCATTTTTGTAAACCCTACTCAAGCGGCAGGGCCGCCTCATCCAGCAGGAAATCGTAGAAATTGAGCCTCAAGATGCCGTTTTCATCATAGTGGCGGGGGATGCGGTCCATGGTGACGAGCACCTTGGCAAAGGCGTCCCTGATATGGAGGAGCGGGCGCAGCTCTTGATTGAGCTTTTCCTGATTGGCGATATGGTACGCGGATTGGATATACACGCGGGAATGGCCGTTGTTGCAGACAAAATCCACCTCCAGGGGCAGGATTCGGCTGCTGCCTGCGGCATTCTTGGTATGGAGCGGACACACCCCCACGTCCACGGCGGCACCGCGGCGCCGCAGCTCATTGTAGAGCAGGTTTTCCATGAGGTGAGTCTCCTCAAACTGCCTGAAATGAAGGAGGGCGTTGCGCAAGCCCAGGTCCGTGAAGTAGTATTTGCATGGCGTGCCGATGTACCTTTTCCCCTTGATGTCATACCGAACCGCCTTTTCGATGAGAAAGGCGTCCTGCAGCATATCCAGGTAGCGCTTAATGGTAACGGATGATATCTTGCTCTTCTTGACAGAAGCGAACGTGTTTTCCAGGCGCGAGGGGTTGGTGAGCCCGCCTATTCCGGATGCCACTACGTTGACGAGGTCCTCCAAATCCTGGTCTGATTGGATTTTGTAGCGCTCGCGTATGTCGATGAGATAGGTGTTGGCGAAAATATCGGCCAGGTAGTCGCGCTTGTCCTTGCTGCGCTTCATGGTGGCCACCTGCGGCAGCCCACCGTACGTCATGTATTCCAGCAACACCTCGTCCCGCGGGCCGTCGTGAACCTGCACGTATTCGGCAAAGCCCAGCGGGGTTACGTGTATTTCATGCCCGCGCCCGCGAAAGGCGGTTGCTATATCCTTTGAAAGGAAGCGGGAGTTGCTGCCGGTCACATACACCTCCACATCCTCATAGTGCAGCAGGCTGTTGAGCACATCCGCGAACTCATCCACCATCTGCACCTCATCCAGCAGGATGTACGCCTTGCCGCGCGCCGGGATTCGATTGTCCAGATACTCCAAGAGACGGTCCGGGTTCCTGTATTCCCTGTTGCGGCGGTCATCCAGCGCCAGGGCTATCAAATGCGCATCGTCAACGCCTTCATGCCGCATCAGGTATTCTGCAAAGAGCTTGAACAGGAGATACGATTTCCCGCTGCGGCGAATCCCGGTGATGATTTTCACCATACCGTTCCCGCGAGCCTGCCGCAGCTCTTCCAATAACCTATCACGCCTGATTTCCATCTCGCTTTATATTTTTGCGTAAATACGCATTTTTGTAAAGCCTAATTTTCACCACGCCCGCAAATCCATTGCACCCCCCCAGTCAAAAGGCGCATCCGGAGAAACTCCGGATGCGCCTTGCCAATCTTCGCGGCGGACGTGTCACGCCATAGCCCTTACAGGCGCCGGCGGACGCCGCCTAACTTACTAAATAGTACCTAGTACATCGTACCTAGTAAATTACTTGCGTCTTCTGCGCGCGGCCAGCGCGCAGAGCGCAAGCAAAGACAATGTGCCTGTGGTGGGTTCCGGGATGCGGTAGATGTACACCGCGCCCACGTTGTTGCCGTTGCCGCCCATGTCGCCCTGGGAGTAGCGCACGTAGTACTCGTTCTCACGGAGACCCGTGTTCGCGAACACTGTGGTGGCATCCACACCCTGGGACCAATCGATGCCCTCGCCGAAGCCGAGCATGTCCGTCACGCTGAAGGCGAGGTCGTACATCTCGTACCAGCCCAGACCGGAGACACCGAACAGGTCGCCGGAGGAGAGCTGGGCCCCGCTGTTGATGGTGAGCGCACCGAACAGGTTCAGACCGCCTGTGCCGCCGGCGGCGGACACATCAAGCGTGGATGTGTTGCCGAGCGTCAGGTTGCCGTCCAACACGGAAGCCGTGCCGGTACCCTCAGTGGTGGAGCTGCCCTTGGCTGTCAGGGTGCCGCTCACCACGGCCGTGCCGGGCTTGGTCATTTGCGTATTCTCAATTGAGAGCTTATCATTGGCGCCGATGGTGAGGTCTGTGATACCCACGGAAGCGGCATTCAGGATGGCGAGCACGCCACGTTCTGTGCTGTCCACGGTCACCTTGCCGTTGAAGCCGTCCACGCCGCCCTCGATGGTCTGGGAGCCGTTGCCCGTGTAGGCGATATCCAGGTTCTCACCCAGCTTGCCGGCGTAGGTGTAGTCATCGTTTCCGGTGATTTTCAGGCTCTTGTTGGCAGCGCCTTCGGAGCCGCTCACCACCATGGTCTTGTTGGCAGAGTTGTCATCGGAGCTCAGGCCGAGCACCTTGGCGGCCTCGGTATCCACCACAATGTTGGCCGTGGCCACATCTTCCGCGCGGGCGAAGGTGCTCTCCAGCACAGAGTTGTCCGTGGTGTTGCTGCCCTTGATCACCAGGTTGGCTGCCGCGCCGTTGCCGCCTTTCACGCCGTAGGCAATCTTGCCGGTGAAGTCTGCCGTGGAGTCCTCACCGCCCAGGTTGTAGTTCACCGTGCCGGTGCCGTTGTCGTTGGTGAGCTTCAGCACCTGTTCATCAGAGCCGCTGTTGCCCAGGGCCTTGATGTCCACATCCGTGGTCTTGTCGGCCACGCCGGAGGTCTCGATGGCGGCTGCGCCGGCATCTCCCGTCAGCTCCAGGTCACCCAGGTTGAAGGCCGCCTTGTGAGCAGCGGTGTCCACCAGCTTGATATCGCCGCCGGAGGCCTTCATCTCGATGGTGCCCTGGTTGTCCACGCCATAGAACCGGGAGTAGCTTTCCGACTGATTGGCAGAAGCCAGGGAGAGCGTCTTGCCATCGTTCACCACCACGTTGGAACCCTCATCACCCAGCACGCGGAGCAGCTCCGCATCCGTGTTGATGGTGGCCGTGGAGACTCGCTCCACATACATGGTGGCGTCCGCTGTATCGGTGAACGCGCCGTTGAAGGTGGCGGAGGCCGCGTTGGTGCCATCACCCACGGTGATTTCCAGGGAACCCTGGCCTTGGTACTGTATAATGTTGCTGTTCACCTGCATGCCGCTGCCGGTATAGGTAAGGGAAAGGATACCCTCGCCGTACACCGTGGCATCGCCGTTCACCTCCGTCACGTTGCCGCCGTAGGTCACGTCCATCACGCCGTTGCTGACCAGCACACTTGCATTCTGCTCGCCGCTTGCAGAGACATTGTCCAGAAAGCCGAGCGTCACAATCGTGTTTTCGGTGGACTGGGTGAAGGTGCCGTTCCAACCGGAGGTGTCGCCGGTCATCATCAGCGTGAAGTAGCCGTCCTGGGCGTGGTCGATACGGGCGCCCGTACCTGTCACCGTGTTGGTCCACAGCAGGTCCGCGTCGCCCTCCGTCAGGGTGATGGCGGACTTGCCCTGCACGCCAGTGCCGGTCAGCAGGATCTTCGCATCGCTCTGCATCGTCTTGCCCTCCTCGTAAGCGAAGGAGCCGGTCCACTCGTTGAACTCAATGGTGGAGGCATCTTGAGCTTCACCCACGGAGAGAGGTTCCATGTTCACCCCCTCAGCGGTACCAATCAGGCGCACCGTGCCGTTCCATTCCCCAGTGTCACCGGATTCATTGTTTCGCAGAGCCACATTGGTGCCCAAGTCCGCACGGTCTGTCAACTGGTATATGCCTTCACCCTGCAAATCCAGGTTACCGGGCACACCATCGTAGCTCGCCCCTGCGGAAAGGACTATGCCCTCTGCCACATGCAGCATCGCCGTTGTGCCGCTCGTCACATAGAACATGTCTGCATTCGCATCGCGGTCAACCGTCAGCGTGCCGTCGTAGCCGGAGGTCTTGGTCAAATTGTACGCCGTCTGGTCGAACATCACGCCCGTGAGCGTTCCCTGTTTCGCCGCAGCTGCATCTTGCAGCATACCCAGCGTGGTACTGTTTGGAGCGCGGTCCGGTGCGTCAGCATCAGATATGGTTCCTCGCGGATCCTCATCCTTGCGCCCGTTGGCAAGACCGGTCACATAATCATCGCGTACAAAGTAGGTCATGTAGTTTGTCTCCTGCGTGTGCAGGTAGGCATAGCCTACATAGTCCTCAGCTGTCTTGGACCCATCCAGCTTGCTCAGGTTCTCTGCATACTGCTCCAGATTGTCGGTTCCGATCAACACCATCTCTCCGGATGCCTTGTCGTGTACTACCTTCGTGCTGTTGCCGGTCAGTGAAACCGCAGCTGTATCTTCCGGTGCAAACAGTTGCACAAGTTCGTCACCGCTTGCCAGGAAACCACTTTCGTACACCGTCGTTGCCTTGGCTTCTCCTGTGCTCACCACTTCCGCGTATTCCACATAACCATCACCCATACGCTGCAGTTCCAAGGCCGTGGCATCTATGTGGCCGGTCGTCTCGCCTACTACATAGCTGCCGCTAGCAGTGATTTCAATGACACCGCCCAGCGTCAGCACCTGGTCGTCCTTGATATTCAGCGTGCCGCCGGATACCGTGCCGCCGCGCACATAGCCGCCGGCGTTGAAGTTCGCCTCGCCGCCGCTCTGTGTCAGCTTGGTTACCGTGGCGTAGCCTTCCAGGTTCACAATGCCGTCGTCCAGCACTTCCAGTTCGGCTGCATTGGTTACCCCCTTCACCGTCAAGGTGCCGGCAGCAATGCTGCTATCCAGACTATACGGATTGGTGCCCGCCAGAATCTTTCCGGTCGGGACGTCTGACACCAGGACGGCATTGTAGCTGTCAATCTCCACGGTGGCGCCCTTCTGCGCCTCCAAGACGCTGCCGGATTCCGCAGTCACGGGCCCAAGGAAGTATTTTTCAGGAGTCACCGAAGTTATCCGACCCAAATAAGGATCAATCTCTACATTAGGCGCGAGCGCTGTTGTTGCGTTGGCTGCCAAGGTCACATCACCGATAGTGGCACCGCCGGAAAGTTCCGTGCGCAGGGCGCCGAATGTTGCGATTTCCTGTTCGACGGATCCGCTCTGCTCAACGGTGATTTGCCCAGTTGTCACGAAGTCGCCCGTTCCCACGATGGGAAGTGCATTCGCCATCGTTCCCGTCACCTCAGAATCTTCTACACCAAACTGCAGATACCCCATGTTGTGAATGGTTTGGTCTCCGTATGTTGTATTGGGATGGATTTCGGGCAACAACATGACTATGTTGCCCTCCTCACGATTAAATACGGCACCAATCTGGAACATGGAATATTTGTCAAGGCTGTCAGCAACAATGTTGATGTCGCCATAATTGTCAACGTGACCCAACAGGCCATCAACGACTTCAACAAACTCTGGGTCGTAGTTGAAATTAATGTTGAAAGTACCCTCATTGTTCAATGAATAAGAACCGGCCGAATAGACATTGTCGAAAGTTACAAAAGCATCATCGCACACATGGAACACGCTAAAGTCTCCACTGTCGACAACAACATTATTGAAATATGCCTTGACGCCACTTCTTACTATGAAGTTGGAAAGACGGTTCGTATCTAGGTTGATAGATGTTTGCAACCCTGGTTGCTCATCCTGAACACCGTAGAAATTATACTCGGCATATTTGTCGCCTTTTTTGGTGCCGGCCAAAACAAAGTCTCGAACATATACCATTGACGCAGGCAGTTTACCATAGTCGGGATCGTCTATTTCACTATAAAAGTCCAGATAAACGTTTTCAACATTGTCATCTCCGGCATCCAAGAAATAAACGGAGTCGGCGGCGGCAGCGTCACCACCTTGCGCCCCCTTCTTGTTGGGGAAGATGATCGGGTCTTGCGAGAATGTTTCATCTGTATACCAAGCAACGGTACCGGGCATTTCCCTAGCGTCATCCTTCGTATCCCATATGTGAATTTCAGTATCGGGCTTCCAGTAATAACCGGGTCTTGTTTCTGCCTTTGCCTCAGTCACTTCCAGATAGAGCTGACCTCCTTTATAATGCAGGGATATTATGTCGTTGGGCTTCAGTGTAAAATCCTCATCCAAGTTTAAGCCCGTCATTGAAATGAATGATACAACACCATCGGGATTCGGCGCTTTTGTATCTATTATACCACTCTCCGCTCCTACGAGACTGCCCACATTTGCCAGCACATACTTGCCGTAGCCGTCTACCGTAATGTTGGAAAGATCCACCGCAGAAGCCGCCGTCAGGAACAGGGTATCGACATTCAGTTGATTCACACCCGCAAAAGTCAGCGTAGAGCCAAGATCGAGACCGATGTAATTCGCCGTGTAGCTTCCGCTCTCGGCGGAATCGAACGCCAGGGTGCCGCCTCCCGACACATTCACGTTCTGCGTGCCGGTACCACCCAAGGCGCCTACATTGCTCACCAGCACGGTGCCCTGGTTGATGTTCAGGGCGCCAGCGTAGCTGTTGTCAGCATCCAGCACGAGCGTGCCCGTGCCGGTCTTGACAATAGGCTTGACAATATCACCCGCGCTGGAGATAACGCCGGAGGCTGTGATGGTGGTGTTGCCGGTTGCGTTGAAGGTGAGGGTTGCACCGTCTGCCACCTCCAGGTTGGCGGAAACGGTGCCGTCTGCGGTGGAGGTGATGTTGATGTCACCGGAGGGGGTGACGACCACATTTTCCGCACCGGCCAGATCGCCGCCGGCCAGCACGATGTTCGGGGTGTTGCCCAGAGCCTTGGTGTTGGCGGCAATCACATTGCCTTGCTCAATGGTGAGAGTGCCGGTGAAACCGGAGTTGTTACCCGTGAGGGAGAGGGAACCCGTTCCGGTCTTGGTCACATCGCCCGCGCCGCTCACGTTTGTGGCAAGCGCACCGGCACGTCCATTCTCCACGTTGGCGGTGGCATGGGCACCCTCCTTGATTTCCATGCTCTGGGCCTGGATAGCCACGTTGGTCACGGTCAGGTCGCCCGCCACGGTAATCTTGTTGGCCACCAGCTGGGAGCCTTGGGATTCCAGGGTAACGTTCACGCCTTCGTCGATTCGCACATTGCCGGCTGTAATCTGCTGTTCACCGATGGTCACCTGGGAATCACCCGGCACCATGAATGCCACGCTGTCTCCGGTATCGAACGCCACCTTGTTCATGCTGGTTTCGCTCTCATACCAAGACGTGTTGGTCTCAACCGTATCCCAAGTGCCGGGGCCGCCCTGCCACACCAGGTACTCCGTGGGCTCAGGCTGCTCAAAGGTGAGCACCAGGTTGTTGTTGCCGTCCACGCCCAGGGTGTACTCCTGAGTGATTGACTTGCCGAAGTCGACGGTCACGCTGTCCAGATAGGTGGAGGTGATGGTCCCACCCTGAACCAGGGTGATGGGAGATTTCTCCTGACCGGTAATACCCAGCGAGCTGAGGTCCAGGATGGAACCGCTGGCAAGTGTCAGGTTGTTGGCCGTGACGGCATCGGTACCCATCTCAACCAGGGACAGCTTGCCGCCGTCGCTAATAGTAACGGTACTACCAAGCGTGTCGATTGTGCTGGTAAGGGCCAGCGTGGCGCCGCTGTTCACCACGGTGTTTCCAGTACCCAAGGCATTGTCACTGCCAACCACCAGCGTGCCGGCGCCCACCGTTGTGTTGCCGGTGTAGGAGGAATTGCTACCGGAGAGGGTGAGCGTGCCGGCATCCGTCTTGGCGATGCTGCCGGCTCCGCTGATAGCCCCGGTCATGGTCAGGGTCTTACCGCTGTCCACGTCCACGGTAAGGGCTTGGCCGTTCAGGTCCACGGCAACTCCCGTGCCCGTGGTGGCAGCCGCCGTCAGGGTTGTGGCATCCGTGTACTGGACCTTGCCGGTGATATTACCGCCGTTGAGCGTGATATCTGCAGCAACCTTAGCCATACCGATGCCTTTCTCCGTGTTGAAATCAATCGTTCCCTGCTGCACATCGAGCAAGCCTTCATTAACTGTTGTGCCAATAAGGCTGACCGTGTTGCCGCCGGTCTTGTGGAGCGTGTGCGTTGCAAGGTCCAGGGTGGTGGTCTTATATTCACCTGCCAGCATATAGAAGTTGCCGGTACCGGAAATGGTGGAATCCTTGGTCAGCGAAATCCGGTCGTTTTGGATACTGCCATTGCCTGTGTTGCCTCCCGTATTGGTGAGCGTGCCGCCGTCCAGCGTGTAGCGCATCTTGTAGTCCGTTTTGTCCTTGCCGTCAATGGCAAGGGTGGCGCCATCCTTCACGGTGACGTTGGCGTATTCGCCGTTGGCGCTCCCCACGGTCAGGGTTGATTCATTATCAACGATAACATTGCCGGGACCGATAAGGTTGCCAAGGCTGGAAGTGTCGTTAAAAGTGGCAGTGTGTCCCTGTGTGACAGTGAGCCTGGAGAAACCAGTCACCGCCTTATTGAAGGTCGTGTCCGTATCCGCCACAAGGTTCATCGTGCCCCCATCCCTTGTCAGGGTGGCATTCACAACATGCGCATCATCTGCGAATACAATCTCAGAGCCGTTGGCACCGTATGCACCAGCGTTACCGCCACCGGCGGTTGTCACATGGAACTGCCCTTCCCAGTCGGACACATCGCCGCTAAAGATAAAACGGTTTGTTGCCTGGGAGTTGACCTCGAACGTGCCATCCCCGGAAACCTTGCCGGCAAACTTGTAATAGCTGCGGTCTCGGCTGTAACCGGCTGTTACATTAATGGCAGGGTTGCTTGCGTCATTGGTCAACACCAGGTCATTGCTGAAGGTGTCTGTAACATCGTTTCCAATATTATTGAACCAACCGGTCACGCCCTTAAGCTCCACCGTGGAGTTCAAGCCCTGCAGGTCATTACTGAGAGACAAGTCGTTGTGCGTACCGGAAAGACGCACCACACCGGTCCAATCAGTCTCACTCACGTTCAGGCTTCCCGGCAACGTCTTGTCGCCGGCGTTGAGGACATATGTACCGGCGCCAATCAAGGTGCCGCTCAACGTCTTGTTGTTACCATCAACAATCTTAACTGCCACGCCTTCCAGAATCTCCACCGTACCTGCGGTGATATTATCCGTCAGCGTCACGGTGTGACCATCTGCGTTGGAATCAAAGCGCACGTTCTGGCCGGTTGTGAATGCAACCGGAGTAGCGGGTGCGTCTGCCGTGTGCCAGTTCATGTCGGCATCCGTCGCATTGGACCAGTTGCCATCGGTATTGTTCCAAATCAAGCCATCGTAATCCTGAACAAAGGTCAGGACGAGGCTGTTGTTGCTGTCTGTGAGCACGCCCTTGTAGCCTTCCGGAGCGGTGAGTCCCGTAAGCGTTACAGCCGACAAATCACCCGTAATACCGCTGGAGGAGGCGAGGGTGACGGGGCTCGTGCCGCTGAGAGAGATGTGGGAAAGATCAAGCGTGGCCCCGCTGCCAAATGTCAAGGCATCCGTGGTCAACTGATCGGCCCCAGCCAGAATCAGCGTGCCGCCGTTCACGGTAAGGGCACTTGTGGTAACAGAGGAAAGAAGGCCCAATGTACCGGTATTTGCCACTGTCACGGCACCTGTGGTCAGAGTGCCTGCGCTGGAGCCGAGCTCCAGCGTGCCACCGTTCACGGCAACCGTACCCAACGTAGCGGTGTTGCTGAGGTAGAGCGTCTGCGTGCCGGTGCTGGATGCATCCATCACCAGGTTCGGAGTGGAAGTGATGTTGCCGGTAAAGTTGTACTCACCGCCCAGGTTGCTCTCAAAGGTGATGGTGCCGCCGTCGCCACCATCCTTCTTGACGGTGCCCGCGCCGCTCAAGCCCTCCACTTTGATGGAGGAGTTGTTGTCCAAGGAGACGTTGCCGCCACTTGCAACATTCATCTCCACATCCTTGAGGTCCGCAGAAGTCTGCTTCCCGGAATGGCCTATCTGCACATAGCCGTTGTTGTTCACCGTAATCTTGCCGGCGTCTGTGGCGGTGGTGTTGAACAGAGCGAAATGATTGCCGCCGTTCACGGACAGCGTGTGGCCGTTCATGTTCATGGTGGTGGGTCCGAAATTGGAACCGATAAGGCCGCCGTTGCTGGAAGCAGTCACGGTGGCGTCACCATTCAGGGTCAGGGTCTGCAACTGCTGGTTGTTGAAATCCTTACCGCCGGCAACCTTCCAAGTGGCCCCCTGCTCCAAGACCAGAGTCTTATTGGTAAGGTCGCTTGCCGCCACCTCAAACAGCTTGTTCTCGCCCACATCGTACGCAACGGCACTGGTCTTCACATCGGCATCCAGGCTGCTGTATGTGGTACTGTTCACGCCGATGTAGTACACATATTCAACAGGCGTTTTCTCACCCTTGGCCACCAGGTCGCCATATTCCAGGCTCGCTGTCAAGGTTGTGCCGCCGTGATTGAAGGTTGCACCGCTGTAATTAAAGCTGGCGCCATCATCAACGGCATGGGCCACCACCCACACGTCCTGCTTGGTTTCCACCCAATCATTCGTGTTGACATCGGCCTTTTCATATATGGTGCGGGAGGCATCTGCCACCAGCGCGGTGGCACCGCCGAAGGTGACGTTGCCACTCATCACGTTTAAGCCGTTTGAGGTGATGGTGGCACCGTTGAGCACCAGACTGCCCTCAGAGTCTCCGAAATCCAGGGAGCCGCCGACACTGGCACCGCCAATGGTGATAGTCTTGCCGCTACCGATATCCAGCTGCGTGTTTCCGGCAATAGTGATGGTGGAACCATCGACCGGGGTCATTGTCCACCCATGCTCGCCGGCATGCAGCGTATCGCTCGTGAGCGTGATGCGGTTGTTGCTATGAGCCTTCTCTCCAGCATTGGCAAGCACATTGGTGGAGGCAGCATCCACATTGAATGTAAGATCACTGTTGGAAATGCTGACGGCATTGCCCGGGCCGTAGAAACCGATACCGCCCAAGGCAATGGCGCTACCACTGGTGGCATTCAGGGAAGCGGGGTAGCTGCCCTCATTATCCTTATGACCGAGCAAAAGCCTGCCAGCCTCAAAAGAACCACCTGAAACGGTAAGATGCTGTTTGTTGGTGAGCCACATGTCGCCTGTTACTGTCAGCTTGTTGCTGCCTACAGCCCAAGTGCCGCCATCACCCCATGTATTGAGCGTAACGTTGCCGTCGATTTCAAGATCCGCCACGCCGGAGTTATAAGTGCCTCCTGAGTGGTCTGTTGTCCAGACATTACCGTCAAGCACAAGTTTGCCTCCGGCCTCAACAGCCACGGCATTTCCTGTGAATATCTTGGTAAAGGCATTGGAATCACCTTCCTCGGATGTCCCGTTTGTGCCCACCAATCTCTTGCCGTTTACGGTGGTGTGAGTGGTGTTAACAGTAAAGACGCCTCCATCCTGCACGTGGATGGCGGGAGAGGAATCAGGCAGGGCCACGGTATCCATGGTAAGGCCGGTGGCGACATTCAGGCGGCTTCCGCTGCCGAGCTCCAGCGTGGTCAGCGTGAGTGTGCCTGCACCATCCAGCGTAAGGGTGGTGTTTGCAGACTCCGTGATGCGCGTGAGCGTGCGCTCATCTGCCACGGTGACGGTGCCGGCGCTTGTGTTGAGCACCACGTTTGCCAGCTCCGCATGCTTGGTCTGCTCTGCGGCAAGATCCAGGGTATTGTCGCCATCCGTCAGGTAATAGGTGGTGTAGTCGTCACCGATGGCAGAGAGCTTGCCGGTCTGCTCGTCATAGCTGAATTCAAACCCCGACAATGCATCGCCGCCCACCAGGTTGCCATTCACCGTGAGGGAAGGTGTGCTGCCGGACTTAACCGTCATGATGTCCAGGCTACCGGTCCTGTAGCCACCGACAATCTCAATATCGCCATCGGCCGCTTCCATGGCCTCGGCATCCATGTTGATGACGAGGCCGTCCGCCAGCGCGAGGGCTCCGCTGTAGGTGGCGGTGTTGCCCAGGGTGAGCGTGCCGTCCAGCGTGGCGGAGCTGCCGCTTTCCGCCTCAATCTCGCAGGCGGTGAGGTTGAGGTTGTGGATGGTGACGTTTGTGCCACCCTGCAGCACCAGGCTCTTGGTGACCAGGTTGGCAAGGATTTTCTCCACCTTGTAGTCGTCCAGCACAATCGTGTCTGCGGTGATGGTGCCGCTGTACTTGTCAACGGTCTGCTGACCGGTGGCGTTGGGTGAGATGTCCTGCAGGGTGACGGTATCCGCAGAAATATCGCCGAGGATGGTGGCCAGATTGCCCTCCACTGTCACGCTGGTGTCGCCGGTGACGGTCCCGCCGGTGCCGATGCCCGCTACGAAGATGTCGACCTTGCCCTCCAGATCGTTCCAGATCTCAGGACCGGTGGTGGCCACATGGGCGGCGGGGTTGGCGGGGTTCACGAACTGACCGGCGATCCAGGAATTGGGGATGTCCTTTGCCAGCTCCTCAGCCTTGGCGATGGCGCCCTTCATGCCCTTGGCACCGGGGGTCAACACCAGCTCGGCACCGTAGGCCTTCATCAGCATACGGCGCTCAGCGCTCATGCTGTCGGGCATGACGATGACGGATTTATAGCCCTTTGCGGTGGCGATGGCTGCCAGACCGATGCCGGTGTTGCCGGAAGTCGGCTCGATGATGGTGGAACCGGCCTTGAGGATGCCCTTAGCCTCGGCGTCCTCGATCATAGCCTTTGCCACGCGATCCTTCACGCT
>JAZLHB010000109.1:0-53961 GCA_045616565.1 Akkermansia sp.
AAAACTTCCAAGATTCGCTTCGCGTACCATCCACCCCACCACATGAATTCATAGGTCCCCAAAAATCATTGGGACACATGTGCGCTGCAAGGCGCGGCCAACTCCCCAAATCGTAAATCGTCAATTGCTTCGGTCCCGCCTCACGGCACCGCGCCCTGCGGGCAGAAGCCCGCTTCGAGACACCCCGCGCCGCAAGGCGCGGCTAACTTTCAAAATCGTAAATCGTAAATCGTAAATCGTAAATCCTAAATGTCCCACGGGTCCATCCACTTGAAGGCCACCACGCGCATCTTGCGGCCCAGCAGGCGGTTCACCTCCGCCATGTTGGAATCGCCGCGGGTGCCGTCCGGGTTGAACTCCGCCTCATGCGGGGCGTTCACCGGGCAAACGTATTCGATGCAGCGCTGCACGGTGGCCTCGCACCAGGCTTGGGCGAGCACCGCGCCGTCCTTGCCGCGCACGCAGCCGTAGGCGCGCACGGTGAAGGTGTCGTCCCGCAAGGTCAGGATATTGCCCAGGGAAGCCAGCACATCACTCTGGATGAGATAGCCGGGGGCAGCCGTGTGCAGGGAACCCTTGTCCGCCTCCGGGAACTTGAAGAGGCGTCCGCCGCCGGGGGAATCCAAGAGGACCTCGTTGAAGAATTCCTCGTTGACATCCGTGGCGTGGATGGCGGCCTGCAGCGCGCCCTTGAGCGCATCCTCTCCGCCACCGGCATCCAGGCGGCGGTTGATGAAATCCGACATGTTGAGGAAGGGCCCGCGCTTGCGGACCTGCTTGACGATTTCCTCCGCCAGGCGGGCGATGGTCTCCGGCTGGAGCATGCGCACCTCACCCCAGGCGGAGAGCATGCCGCCGCCCCCGGTGCGGAGGGCACCGGAGCCCTGCATCACGCTGTACCCGCCGAGGGAATCCAAGCTCCGGTCCGTGGTGGAGGCCATGAAGCGGGAGAAGAGCACCTCTTCATCCCCCTTGCCTGGCTCCACAATGACGAGGCGGTTGTCCCTAATGGCCACGAGCTTGCGCCGGGCCAGGCCCATGAGCGTGGCCTTCCAGGCCTCCACGGAGGTGGAGTTGATGTTGAAGCCGCCCTCAACCATGAGGTATTCCGCAATGTGCATCCAGCCATCGCTGTTCATGAGCTGTTCCACCATCTGCTCATCGCGGTAGGGGGTGTTCGCCTTCTTGTAGCGGGCCACGGGGAGCGGCTCCGTACCCTTCATGAACTTCTGCAGCGTGGCCTCCGCCTTCACCTTGCCGCCCTTGCCGGGCATATCGGAAACGGAGGAGCAGAACCAGCGGTCCCACAGCGCATCGTTGATGAGCAGGGCGTGGTCGAAGAAATCACCGAAGATGTGGGTGTTGCCCGTCACGCTCATGCCCAGCTCGCGCTGCTCGAAATAGGAATACACATCCCCCGGCGGCAGGCAGGGGTCTGCAAAGGCGTTGCCGATGCCCACACCCGGCACGCCCGCCTGGTACTGCATGCGGCGCAGCTGGGAAATACCGCCGCGATCCCCGCCGGAGGTCTTGTACCAGCCGGGCTGCAGGCGCATGCCGGCAAAGCCCGCCAGGGAGAACGGCGGGTGCACGGGTATCTCCATCACGGAGGCGAAGGACACCTGCTCGCCATCACCGGTGATGCCCAGGATTCCGTTGTTGCCGATGCTGTCGATGGGCGAGGTGGTGAGCCCGCTGCCCACATTGAGGGTGGCCAGCTGATAGGGGTGGTAGCGGCGGGTCTGGTCATCCGGGTCCAGAATGGCGGAGCCCCAGAACGCCGGGCTGGAGTGCTGCCAAATCTTGGTGCGGTAATCCTTGTTGGGGTACACCTTGTTGTCCAGCCTCTGGTTGGAGGACTTGGCGGCCACGCCCAGCGAGCAGAAGAAGAAGGGCATGGACGCATCCGTCATGGCGGAGGTCCAGATGAAGCGGTCGCTCACGGAAACATGCTTTTTCTCCACATGCTCATCGGGATCCGTGTTGCCGTCCGGGTCACCGTCTCCGGGATCCAGCCACCCCAACAGCATACGCTGCGGAGAGATGCCGCCCTTGTCGTTCAGGGCGGATTGGTCCGAGGGATCCGGGGTTTCCGTTTCCTCCATGCCGCCGAATCCCGCCACCACGGTATAGCAATCCGCGCGCCCCGGCACCAGGGACCAGCCGTGCGGGTCTGCCGGCAGCCTGGTGGGATCCACCTTGCCGGGCTTGTACTCTCCGGAACCGATGGCCAGCTCCGTGCGGTACTTGCCGGAGTAGCTGCCCTCCTCCATTTGGTGGATTGGCACGTTGGAGTAGAGGCGCATGTAGTAGCCGTTGACGGCATTGGGGGTGTAGCCCACCTGCCAGGGGTTGGTTCTCACGGACTGCTTTTCCTGCAGGTTGCGGCCGGATGCCGGGGAGAAAAACAGAATCTCCCCGGGCTGGAAGACGATTTCTCCCTTGCCGCCGCCCGCAGTCTCGAAAAAGTCGCCACTGTCACGGCCGAAGGTGAACTCGAAGTCACCTTGGGTCACCTGGCGTACAAGTTCCTGCCAACCGAAGGTGTAGTAGCCCTCGTTGGGGATGCCGTTGTACTTGCGCAGCCAAATCTGGCGGTACGGGGCGGAGAAGGCCCAGAGCTTGTGGCCGGGGATGCGCATGGGGATGTTGTACGGGTTCCACCACAGCACCATGGGCGCATAGGCCATGCAGAGATGGTACTTGGGGTCTTCCTTGGTGCTGTTTGGCGATGGCTGGGAAACCATGGCGTAGTTGCTCACAAAGGCAAGCATCACCGGGGTTCTGGCGTACCCGGCAGAGGGGTTGCCGGAATCCATCATGGAGCGGGAATCGTAAAAGGACATCTGCCCGCCCGTATCCGGGTTCTTGATGGAACCGCCGGAAATATCCGAGCCGCTGCCGGACATGCGGGTGTACAGCTCGCTGCCCAGGCCGCCCTGCACGCGGGCGGCAAAGGCATCGTCCGTATTGCTGCCGTCCGGCCAGGCGTTGTAGTAGGCGTACATGGTCTGCCAGGAGCCGATGGGCATGGAAGCCTCCGTACCCTTGGGCACGTCGTTGCCCTCTGCAATGGGGCAGTCCTGGCTGTTGCGGCAGGCGAACTCCGTTCCCGCCAGGCTCTCCTTGTTCAGCAGCAGGCAGAGGTCCTGCTTCAAGCCGCCGGTGCGCACGTTCACGGGCAGGGAGTATGAATGGACGGTGGCGTCAAAGTAGTAGGGCATGCCGGCGGGTGCGTTTGCGCCGCTGAGCAGCGGAAGGCCGGGCATGCTCACCACGCGCTCCGGGCGGTCCGGCTTGTCCGGCAGGAAATCCAGGCCGGATTCCGGGCTGAAACGCGCGGCAGGGGTGTTCCAGGTTCGGTGCAGCACCTCGATGGGGTCATTGGTGTTCTCCTGCTCCTTGACAGCCACCTTGGCCTTCTGGTTCTCTCCGCCCACCCACCAGGCAAAGCATCCCGTGTTCGGGTCTCCCGCGCTCAGCGGGGGCAGCGGCACCATATCCGCATACACGTAATGGGTGGGGGAAACGGACCGGCCAAGCGTTCCCTCACCCACCAGGCAGATGCGTTCCCCGGGCTTGCGGTTGCCCAAGCGGGATGCCGCACCAATGGCACGCGTGTCCTCCGGCTTGACTGCGGATATGAGCCAGCGGCGGAACATGTTCGAGCGCCCCGGGGTGTAGGTGGACTGAATCTTGGCACCCTTGGACACGCTGGAGCCGTAGATGGGGCCGTCCCAGCTGTCCCACACGCCCAGCAGGTGGCCGCCGGGGGCGTTGTCGTCATTGTTCAGGATGGAGGAGTTGGCCGACACGCGGCGGTCCGGCCCCAGCTCAATCTGCAGCTGGGCCACGGCGGCATCCAGACCCACCAATGCCTGCTGGCGCGCCTGCGCCTGCAGCACCGCCTGCATGGAAATGCGGCTCTGGGAGGAAACCATGGACAGCACGCCCACCGCCAGCAGCGCCAGCAGCATCATCAGCGTGAGCGTGGCAATCAGCGCAAACCCCTTGCGCTTCGCCACCCGGCGTTTTTCAGAAACCTGCTTGCAGAGCCTCATGTGCATACTAGGCAGTATACGGCTCCACCCCCGCGAATCAAGGCAATTTTATAATTGTTAGATGCGTGACCTCCCCTCGATTGCCCCCATAATAACAAAGCACCCCGCACAAGGCGGGGTGCAAAATCGTAAATCGTAAATCGTAAATCGTAAATCGTAAATCGTAAATCGTAAATCGTAAATCGTAAATCGTAAATCGTAAATCCTAAATGTCCCACGGGTCCATCCACTTGAAGGCCACCACGCGCATCTTGCGGCCCAGCAGGCGGTTTACCTCGGTGAGCGAGGCATCGCCTTTGGTGCCGTCCGGATTGAACTCGGCATCCGTGGGGGGATTGATGGGGGAGAGGTAATCAGCGGTGCGCTGCACGGTGGCCTCGCACCAGGCCTGGGCGAGCACCGCGCCGTCCTTGCCGCGCACGCAACCATAGGCACGCACGGTGAAGGTGTCGTCACGCACGGTCAGGATGTTGCCCAGGGAGGCCAACACATCACTCTGGATGAGGTAGCCGGGGGCAGCCGTGTGCAGGGAGCCCTCATCCGCCTGCGGGAACTTGAACAGCTTGCCGGCGGAAGGCGCATCCAGCATCACATCACTGAAGAACTCCTGATTGACATCCGTGGCGTCGATGGCGGTCTGCAGCGCGCCCTTGAGCGCATCCTCGCCACCACCGGCATCCAGGCGGCGGTTGATGAAATCCGACATGTTGAGGAAGGGGCCGCGCTTGCGGACCTGCTTGACAATTTCCTGCGCGAGGCGCTCAATGGATTCCGGCTGGAGCAGGCGCACCTCGCCCCAGGCGGCTGCGAGAGCATTGCCGGTGGAGCGGAGCGAGCCGGAGCCCTGCATCACGCTGTATCCGCCGAGGGAATCCAAGCTCTTGTCCGTGGTGGAGGCCATGAAGCGGGAGAAGACCACCTCGTCATCCCCCTTGCCCTGCTCCACCAGCACCAGGCGGCCATCCTTCTGGGCCACGAGGTTGCGCTTGGAGAGCCCCTGCAGAACGGCAGTCCAGGCAGGCACGGAGGTGGAGTTGATGTTGAAGCCGCCGTCCACCATGAGATAGGCGGCAATGTGCTTCCAACCATCGTTGTCCATGAGGTCCTGGATGACCTGCTCATCACGGTACGGGGTGTACACCTTCTTGTGGCGCGCCACGGGCAGCATCTCCTTGCCGCTCATGAACTTCTGCAGGGTGTCCTCCGCCTTGATCTTGCCCTTGCCTCCCGGCATGTCGGACACGGAAGAGCAGAACCAACGGTCCCACACGCCATCGTTGATGAGCAGGCCGTGGTCGAAGAAGTCGCCGAAGATATGGGTGTTGCCGGTCACGGAGGTGCCCAGCTCGCGTTGCTCGAAATAAGCGTACACATCCCCCGGCGGCAGGCAGGGGTCTGCAAAGGAATTGCCGATGCCCACACCCGGCACGCCGGCCTGGTACTGCATGCGGCGCAGCTGGGAGATGCCCAATTTGTCACCGCCGCTGGTCTGGTACCAGCCCGGCTGCAGGCGCATGCCCGCAAAGCCCGCCAGGGAGAACGGCGGGTGCACGGGTATCTCCATCACGGAGGCAAAGGAAACCTGCTCACCGTCACCGGTGATGCCCAGCAGGCCGTTGTTGCCCACGTTGTCCAGCGGGGAAGCGCTCAACCCCGAACCGATGGGGAGAAGGGCCAACTGGTAAGGATGGTAGCGGCGGGTATCATCGTCAGGGTCCAAGATGGAGGATCCCCAGAAGGCGGGGCTGGAATGCTGCCATATCTTGGTACGATAGTCCCTGCTGGGGTAAATTTTGGAATCTACGTTCATGTTGGCGGATTTACCAACGACACCATAGGCCACAATGAAATGGGGAGCGGAAGAATCATTCATGTTGGCGTTTGCGTACTCCCTCTCGCATAACTCGCGGGCAAGAACCTTGCGCTTATTGGTCTCATTCGTGTTATTGAGGTCAAACTCCTCACGCACCGCATCCTCTTGGGATATCCAACCCAGAAGCATGCGGTGAGGTGACAGGCCACCCTTATCCTCCAGCGCAGCTTCATCCGTGCGGTATACAACATCCGCTTCCGACATACCGCCGTATCCTGCCACCACGGTGAAAACATCCGCACGTCCAGGAACCAGCTTCCATCCGTGGGGATCTGCCAAGTCTCCGTTGCAATCGACCACTCCGGGCCAGTACTCGTCCAACCCCACACCCAGCTGCAGGGGGTACACATCCGCAGGAGACCCAGGCACGGCACCTACGGCGGTATCCAACATAGTATTCAAAAGCATGACACGGTAACTGGACAAGGCATTCACATGACAGCCCACAGACCAAGGATTGCTGTGCAGATGCATCTTCTCTTCCTGCGTTCGCCCGGTAGTGGGGGTGAAGAAAAGGATTTCACCAGGTTGGAAGACAATATCACCGTTGCCGCCTCCCTCCGGCTGGAAATAGTCACCACCGTCACGCCCGAAGGTGTCCATGTCCTGACCGGGGCCATAGTTGAAGTCGTAATTGGACATGTTCGTCCAGTAGCTGTGAGGCGTTACGCCGCCGACCCTGCGAAGCCATACTTGGCGGTAGGGGGAGGAAAAGGACCAAAGCTTGTTGCCAGGAACACGCATGGGAACATTATACGGGTTCCACCAAAGCACCATGGGCGTGAAGGCCAGGAACCCCTGATATTCAGACTCAGCTTTTCTGAACCAATCGCAATATTCAGCGTTACCCGGATACTGGTATGTAATCAAATTGTTTTTCTGCGCTTGCCAGCGTGACGGCATGGACCCTGGGGCGTAATCCGATTGTTCCACCACAAACGCGAAGCTGTTCACGAAAGCGAGCATGACCGGCGTGCGGGCGTATCCGGCGGATTCGTTGCCGGCATCCATCATGGAGCGGGTATCGAAGAAGGATTTCTTGCCTGGGGTATCAGGGGAAGCGAGGGAGCCGCCGGAATCATCCGTGGCGCTGCCGCTCATGCGGGTGTAGAGGTTCTGGCCCAGCGTACCCTGCATGCGCGCGGCAAAAGCGTTGTCTGCCCGCGTGCCGTTGGGGTAGGCATTGTAGTAGGCATACATGGTCTGGTAGGAGCCGATGGGCATGTTGGCTTCCGTGCCCTTGGGAACATCCTTGCCCTCTGCAATCGGGCAGTCCTGGCTGGGACGGCAGGCAAACTCCGTACCGGTAAGGCTTTGCTTGTTGAAGAGCAGGCAGAGGTCCTGCTTGAGGCCGCCGGTGCGCACGTTCGTGGGAACGGAGCGCGAGGTGACCGTGGCATCATGGAAGTACGGCATGCCGGCAGGTTCCGTGGACTGCGCGAGCAGAGGCAGGCTCGGCATGGAGAGCACGCGCTCCGGGCGGTCGTGAGAATCCGCCAGGAAGTCCAGCCCGCTGTCGCTGCCGAACTTGGCGGCCGGGGTGTTCCAGGTGCGGTGCAGCACCTCGATGGGGTCCTTGGTCTGCTCCGGCTCCTTGATGGCCACCTTGGCTTTCTGGTTCTCACCGCTCACCCACCAGGCGAAGCAGCCCGTGTTCGGGTCGTTCGCGCTCAGCGGGGGCAGCGGCACCATATCCGCATACACATAGTGCGCGGGAGGGGCGGTGGCACCCAGCGTGCCCTCACCCAAAAGGCATACGCGGTCCCCCGGCTTGCGGTTGCTCAGGCGGGAGGCGGAATTGAAAGAGCGGGTATCCTCCGGCTTGACGGCAGAGATGAGCCAGCGGCGGAACATGTTCGAGCGCCCCGGAGTGTAGGTGGACTGAATCTTGGAGCCGTTGGACATGCTGGAGCCGTAGATGGGGCCGTCCCAGCTGTTCCACACGCCCAGCAGGTGGCCGCCGGGGGCGTACTCGTCATTGTTCAGCATCGAGGAATTGGCCGTGACGCGGCGGTCCGGCCCCAGCTCAATCTGCAGCTGGGCCACGGCGGCATCCAGCCCCACCAGGGCCTGCTGGCGCGCCTGCGCCTGCAGCACCGCCTGCATGGAAATGCGGTTCTGGGAAGATGCCATGGCCAGCACGCCCACCGCCAGCAGCGCCAGCAGCATCATCAGCGTGAGCGTGGCTATCAGTGCAAACCCCTTGCGCTTGGCCACCCTGTGCCTCCTCGGAAAATTCGTGTGTAATTTCATGCGCATACTAACAATATACACCAGCCCCCGTCCGTGTCAAGATGCTTTGTTAGGTTTTCGCGCGCTGCGCGTGAAAAAGTCTCATACACGCCTGGAAAGAACGAAAAAACCGGCGGACGTTTCTCAACGTCCGCCGGCCAAACAAAAACAAACTACATGAAAAAAACGGTCTCTACAACCTTGCCCCACTCAGGGCTTATAACGGGTAGACACGGCAAGTGGGGCAAGTGTTCAATTTTTTGTGAAAAAAATCCGGGCGGACCGCAGAGGCCCGCCCGGATGGGATGAATGGCAGCCCGAATCAGGCTTGCGGGGAGGAGGGCTCCGCCGCAGAGGAGTAGTCGATGGCGGCGAGGGCCTGGTAGAGGTCCCAGCGGCGCTTGACATCGCTTTCCTCCAGCGCGATGAGCTTCTCAAAGCGCTCCTTGTTGCCGCGTGCGAGCAGGCGGAAGCGGTTCTCACCGCCTTTGCCGTCTGCTCCCACCAGAGCCTCACGCACGGACAACTTGGGAGCCTTGCTCTTGATGGTGAGCGGGTTCTTGCCCTGCTTGATGTTGTCCGGGTTGAAGTTGTAGAGCAGCACGCGCCCGCAGTCCACGGCGGCCTTCTGGCGGTCGAGCCCGTCCGCCATGTTGATGCCGTGGTTGATGCAGTGGCTGTAGGCGATGATGAGGGCGGGACCGTCGTAGGCCTCAGCCTCTGCAAGGGTCTTGAGGGTGTGCTCATCGTTGGAGCCGAAGGCCACGCAGCCCACGTAGATGTTGCCGTAGGTCATGGCCATGTAGCCGATGTCCTTCTTCACCTGGTCCTTGCCGGTGGTGGCGAACTTGGCCACAGCCGCGCGCGGGGTGGACTTGGAGCACTGGCCGCCGGTGTTGGAGTACACCTCCGTATCCAGCACCATGACCTTCACGTTGCGGCCGGAGGCCAGCACGTGGTCCAGGCCGCCGTAGCCGATATCGTACGCCCAGCCGTCGCCGCCGAGAATCCAGACGGACTTGCGGACGAGGTAGTTGGCGTGGGCCTTGAGCGCGGCCAGCTCCGGGGTATCGCCGCAGGCGGCCTTGATGGCGGCCACGGTCTCGCGGGCCTGCTGCACCTCCGCCTCCGTCTTCTGCGGGTTCTCCTTGATAGCCTGCACGAGCTGCTCGCCAATGGCGGGAGCGGCGGCGTCCAGGAGCTCCAGGGCGAACTGCTGCTTCTTGTCCAGGGAGACGCGGAAACCGAGGCCGAATTCAGCGTTGTCCTCAAAGAGGCTGTTGCTCCAGGCGGGCCCGAGGCCGTCCTTGCCGTGGGACCACGGGGTGGTGGGCAGGTTGCCGCCGTAGATGGAGGAGCAGCCGGTGGCGTTGGCCACCACCAGGCGGTTGCCGAAGAGCTGGGTGAGAGCCTTGATGTACGGGGTCTCGCCGCAGCCGGCGCAGGCACCGGAGAACTCGAAGAGCGGGCGCAGGAACTGGGCGTCCCTCACCGTGGAGCCGTTGAGCTTGGTGCGGTCCGGGTCCGGCAGCTTGTCGAAGAACTTCCAGTTCTCCGCCTGCGGCTTGAGCGCCTGGGAGGCGGGGGTCATCATCAGGCTGCCCGTGGGGCACACGCGGGAGCACAGCGTGCAGCCCGTGCAGTCTGAAGCGGATACCTGGATGATGAACTTCTTGCCCTGCCATTCCTTGTGCATCTTGGAGGCATCCGCGCTCTTGAGCGTGGCGGGGGCGCCGGCCAGGTCCGCCGGGTCCGCCATCTGGGCGCGCAGGGCGGCGTGCGGGCACACGTTCACACACTTGCCGCACTGGATACAGGCCTTGGAGGTTTCCGTCTTCTCCGGCTCCCACACGGGAATCATGAGCGCCAGGTCGCGCTTCTCATACTGGGTGGTGCCGCTCGGGAAGGTGCCGTCCACGGGCATCTCTGAGACCTTCACCTCATTGCCGTTGCCGGAGATGATCTTGCCGAGCACGTTCTTCACGAAGTCGGGGGCGTCGCCGTGCACATAGGGCGGCAGCTCGTGCCCGGTGATTTCCGTGCCCAGGACGACCTGGTGCAGGTTGTCCAGTGAGGCGTCCACGGCGGCAATGTTCTTGGCGACGACTTCCTCGCCCTTCTTGCCGTAGGTCTTCTTGATGGCCTCCTTGATGTAGCCGATGGCCTCCTCTGCGGGAATCACGCCGGAGAGCTTGAAGAAGCAGGTCTGCATGATCATGTTGATACGGCCGCCCATGCCCGTGGCCTTGGCCACCTTGAAGGCGTCGATGCAGTACATGGTGATGTGCTTGTCGATAATCTGCTTCTGCATGCGGGCGGGGAGGGTGTCCCACACCTTGTCCGGCGCGGTGGCCGTGTTCATGAGGAAGGTGGCGCCGTCAGCGGCGTTCTTCAGGAAGTCCAGGATGTTGAGCAGGCTGGGCTGGTGCAGCGCAATGAAGTTGGCGCTGTGGATGAAGTACGTGCTGTGGATAGGCTTGGGGCCGAAGCGCAGGTGGGAGATGGTGGAGGAGCCGGACTTCTTGGAGTCGTACTCGAAATAGCCCTGCACATACAGGTCCGTGTGCTTGCCGATAATCTTGATGGCGTCCTTGTTGGCACCCACCGTGCCATCCGAACCCAGGCCGTAGAAGAGGCAGCGGGTCACCTCCGGGGATTCCGTGGAGAACTCCGGGTCATAGGCGATGGACTTGCCGGTCACGTCGTCCTCGATACCCACGGCAAAGCCGGTCATGGGCTCGGGCTTGGCGAGCTCGTCGAACACGCCCTTCACCATGGCGGGGGTGAAATCCTTGGAGCCGAGGCCGTAGCGGCCGCCCACCACCACGGGCACCTCAAAGGGCAGCTTGCCCGCAGCCTTGGCGGTGTAGAGCGCCTGGGTCACATCCTGCAGCAGGGGCTCACCCTGGCTGCCGGGTTCCTTGGTGCGGTCCAGCACGGCAATCTTCTGCACGGTCTTGGGCAGCGCGGCAATCAGGTCCTCCGCCGGGAACGGGCGGTACAGGCGCACCTTGAGCACGCCCACATCCTCACCCATGGCCTGCACGGTTTCCAGGCAGGCCTCTGCGCCGGAACCCATGATGACGATGACGCGCGTGGCCTCGGGGCTGCCGATGTATTCCACCAGGTCGTAGTGGCGGCCGGTGAGCTCGCCGAACTGCTTCATGCAATCCTTGACGATGCCGGGCACGGCGTCATAGAACTTGTTGACGGTCTCGCGGCCCTGGAAGTAGACATCCGGGTTCTGGGCGGTGCCGCGCACGAAGGGGGCATCCGGCGTGAGGCCGCGGCCGTGGAACTCGTCCACCAGCTTCTGGTCGATCATGGCGCGCAGCGTGTCGTCGGAGATATCGGCAATCTTGCCTACCTCGTGGGAGGTGCGGAAGCCGTCGAAGAAGTTGAGGAAGGGCACGCGGCTCTTGAGGGTGGCGGCGTGGCAGATGGCGGCCATGTCCGGCGCCTCCTGCGTGCTGGCGCCGCAAAGCATGGCAAAGCCCGTGGCGCGGCAGGCCATCACATCGCTGTGGTCGCCGAAGATGGAAAGGCCCTGCGCCGCGAGCGCGCGGGCGGCAATGTGGAACACGCACGGCGTGAGCTCGCCCGCTATCTTGTACATGTTCGGAATCATCAGCAGCAGACCCTGGGAGGCCGTGAACGTGGTGGCCAGGGAGCCGGTCTGCAGCGCGCCGTGCACGGCGCCGGCCGCACCGGCCTCGCTCTCCATCTCCACGATGGAGGGAACGGTGCCCCACAGGTTCTTGCGGTTCACGGAGGTCCAGGTTTCCGCCGATTCGCCCATGGGGGAGGAAGGCGTGATGGGATAGATGGCCGCCACTTCCGAGCAGCGGTACGCCACGGAGGCTACCGCCTCGTTGGCATCAATGGTGCTGTATGTCGTGTTCATGATTGGATGACTTGTAAAAAAGCGCACGTGCGGAAGCCGTGCTGCCGCACCGCGTCCGCGTGTGTACATTCTACTCCTGCACTTGGGAGATGACAATGCAAAAAAGCTGCATGTGGGAAAAAGGCATTGCAAAGATTTTGGCGAACCTGTGAATTCAGGGGAGGGGTGGATGACGTCTCCCATTGCACGCCGCAGGCTGTGGGGGGCAAGCCTCAAGCCTGGACGGTGATACGGGGGGTGATGATGCAGCGGCGGTAGGTGCCGGGCTGCACATGGGTGCGGGGCCAGACGATGCAGTCGTCGAGCACGCAGCCGGCGGGGATATGGGCATCCCGGCCCACGGTGCAGTCCTCCCCCAGCTCGGCGGAGGCGGCAATGACGGCGGAGGGGTGGATGCGCTCGCGGGATTCGGCCTGCAGCACGGCATCCAGGTAGGTCTGCGGGGAACCGAGCTCACGCCAGTTGGCCCAGTCGCACACGCAGCCGCCCACCCTGCCCTGGCGGATGAGCTCCAACCAGGTGGGCACCACGGAGAATTTTTCCTCGTCGGCGGGGAAGAGGTCGAACACCTGCGGCTCCATGATATACATGCCGGCGAACTGGTATTCCCCGGCATCCACGCCGAGGGCGTGGCGCATATCGGTCACCTTTCCCGCAGCGGGGTTGAAGCCCACGTTTTTCTTGCCGTCCACGCTGCGCAGGGCCAGCGTGACCAAGTTGCCGCCCTCTCGGTGGGCGGCCAGCAGGTCCGCCACGGGAATATCTGTCCAGATATCGCCGTTGTGCACCAGCAGGGGGGCGGCGGGGTCTGCCAGCAGGGGGCGGATTTTCTTCACGCCGCCGCCGGAATCCAGCGGCTCGTCCTCATGGCTGAACTGCACGGGGCAACCGCGGTAGGAACCCTCCGGGAACGCGCGCTCCCACATGAGCGGCAGGCAGGATGTGTTCACCATGAAGCTTCCCACCCCGCAGCGCATGAAGTGGTCCATGGTGTGGTGGATGAGCGGCTTTTGGAAAACGGGCATCAGCGGCTTGGGCAGAATGCTGGTGAGCGGTGCCAACCGCGTGCCGAGCCCGGCTCCCAGGATGAAGGCTTGCATGGCGGGATTGGGGAAACGGGGTTAGGATTCCTCCTTCTCGCGGTTGCGCTTGTAGAGGAAGGAGCAGACAAGCGCAACGCCCACCACAAGGCAGACGGCGGCCACAATGGGAGCCACCACGGCCAGCACGGAGCCTGCGGCGGCGCAGCCGTTCTCCACGGTGGCCACCACGCAGTTGCCGATACCGGCGGTGGCAGTGGTGCTGGCGGCACGCAGGGTGGCAGCCCCGGCTTTCACGGCCCCGGCGGCGCCGCCGCCTGCCACCACGCCCAGCCCCCACTGCAGCGCGGGCGGCATATCCACCAGCAGGCCGCCCACCAAAATGGTGCCGGCCACCACGGACAGCGGGCCGTGGATGGTATCCAGGAAGTTGTCCACCACCGGAATGTAGTAGGCCGCGATTTCCACCAGCGTTGCCACGCCCAGGCACACAAGCCCCAGATCCGTGGCGGTCCAGGCCAACGCCGGAGTGGCGTGGAGTTCACAGAAGCGCACAGCCACGCCCACAACGAACAGGGGCACGAAGATGCGGAACCCGCACGCGGCGGACAGCGAGATGCCCATGACCAGGGCAATGGCGATATGTGTATAGTCCATGATGTTTACCAGAGGTTGGGAAGGTTGAGTTTGATAGCGCAAACGCCCATGACCAGGTTGGCCACGGCGTGCATGACAACGACGGGGACGAGCCGGCGCGTGCGCACCACTACCAGGTAGGCAAGCGAGCCGTACAGGAAGGCCCCGGCGTAGTCCACCGGATTGTGCACCAGCATGAAGGCCAGCGTAACCACCAAATAGGAGAGCCGGCTGCCCTTGCCGAGCGGCACGCGCTGCGGCTCCTCACGGTTGATGCACCAGCGCATCAGGTAGCCGCGCCAGAAGAATTCCTCAATCAGCGGCACAATGAGCACCGCGCGCGCAAAGCGCAGCGCGTATGCCGCGCAGGTGCCCGCCGATCCCGCGCCGAACACCGCCTCCGGGCAGAAGCCGCCCTCTTGCGGCACCCAGCCGGCCACATACGGCACCAGCCACAGCGCAATGCCCAGCACGCCCGCAAGCGCCCCCCACACGCAGCCGCCCGCGCGGCAGTCCCATTCCACACGCCGCCGCACACGCCAAAGGTACAACGCGCACACCAGCACCTGCAGCGCGTACACCGGAAGCTCCGGCATGCGCTGCCACCAGGCGGCGGAGGGGTGGTCCCACTTCACGCTGCCCTCTGCCACCCACAGCAGCAGGTTGAACCCCAGAAAAACAATGAACGGCACCGCGTAGGTGCGGAACAGGGCGCTCTCTCCCCCATCTGCGGGCAGGGTATGTGCGTGGTCTGTCTCCGGGGCACACATGGCGCGGCTGTGGGGTGGGTGGATTGAGGGGATGGCGAATCAGCCCTGCAGCTTGTCGCAGAAGCGCGCCATCTTGTCGCACGCCTCCTCCAGCAGGGAGAACGCGGTGGCGTAGCAGCAGCGCAGGTAGCCCTCTCCGCACTCGCCGAAGGCCGTGCCGGGAACTGCGGCCACGCGCGCATCCTTCAGCAGGCGCAGCGCGAATTCCTTGGAGCTGATGCCGAAGCGCTTCACGCTGGGGAAGGTGTAGAACGCGCCGCCCGGAAGGTGGCAGTCCATGCCCATCTCGTTGAAGCGCTTCACAATGTAATCGCGGCGCATGTGGTAGCTGTCGCGCATCTCGTGCATGGCGGATGTGCCGCTCTGCAGGGCCTCGATGGCGGCTTCCTGGGCCGTGATGGTGGGGCAGATCATCGTGTAGGAGTGGATCTTGACCATCTGGTCGATGAGCTCGCGCGGGCCGCAGGCGTAGCCCAGGCGGAACCCGGTCATGGCAAAGGCCTTGGAGAACCCGTGGAGCAGCAGGGTGCGCTCCTTCATACCCGGCAGGCTTGCAATGCTCGTGTGCGGCTCGTCGTCGTAGCGCAGCTCGGAGTAAATTTCATCCGTGAGCACAAACAAATCATGCTTCACGCAGATTTCCGCGATGCGCTCCAGCGTGGCGCGCGGGGCAATGGACCCCGTGGGGTTGGTGGGGAAATTGAGCATCAGCACCTTCGTCTTGGGCGTGATGGCGGCCTCCAGCTTGGCCGGGTTGAGCGCAAACAGGTCGTCTATGCTCGTTTCCACCGGCGTGGACACGCCGTACGCCAGCTTCACGGAGGGCGCATAGCTCACATAGCAGGGCTCGTGGTAGAGCACCTCGTCCCCGGGGTTGAGCAGGCAGCGCAGCGCCAGGTCGATTGCCTCGCTCACGCCCACCGTGGGAAGGATTTCTCCGATGGGGTCGTAGGAGACGTGGAAGAAGTTCTCCACGTATGCGGCAATGGCGCGGCGCAGGCTTTCCAGGCCGTAGTTGCTGGTGTAGGTGGTGCGGCCTTTCTCCAGGGAGAAGATGGCGGCCTCGCGGATGTTCCACGGGGTGACGAAATCCGGTTCACCGACGCCGAGGGAGATGATATCCTTGCTGCCGGTGACAAGGTCGAAGAATTCGCGGATGCCGGAGCGGGGCAGGTCCACGACCTGTTTGGAGAGCATGCGGTCCCAGTTCATGGCTTACGGGGCAACGCTGATACGTTCATCTGATTCCGGCTCCTCAAAGAGGAGCCCGTTCTGCTTGTAGGTCTTCAAGCGGAAATGCGTGGCGGTGGAGAGCACGCCGTCCATGCTGGAAAGCTTCTCGCTCACAAAGCGCGCCACCTCCAGCAGGGTGGTGGCCTCCACCAGAATCAGCAGGTCGAACCCGCCGGATATCAGGAAGCAGCTGCGCACCTCGTCAAAGCGGGCAATGCGCTTGGCCAGGCGGTTGAAGCCGCCGCCGCGCTCCGGTGTGCAGCGCACCTCGATGAGCGCGGAAACACCCTCCTTGTCGTCGTTCAGGATAGCTTGGTAGCCCACAATGCGGCCTTCCGTCTCCAGCTTGGCGCGCATGGCGGCCACCTCCGCCACCTCCACGCCCAGGCGGGAGGCTATCTGCTCATCGCTCAGGCGGGCATCCGTCTCCAACATCTTGAGTAGGGCATTCTGTGTCATGGTGCGAGTATCTTACCACCGCCCCCCTTCAAGTCAAGGGCCTTTTCCGCCCTATTTGCGTATGCGTACGCGCGGGGCGGTGCGTTTCCGGGTATGGACAGGCGGGCGCATTCATGGTATAGAGGAAACATGCGTTTGCACTGTGCCAGCCTGTGTGCCCTGCTGCTCCTTGCGGGTGATGCCTTCGGGCAGGGGGAACCGCACGGCATGCCGTCGCCGGAGGACGCGCGCGGCATGCACGCGCAGGCGATGGCCCTGCTGCAGGATACGCGCAACACAGATGTGGCGCGCGTGCCCGTGCTGCTGGAAACGGCATCCCCGCAATACGCCCCGGCATCATACGAACTGCTCAACGTGTACGAGGGCCTGTACAAGGGGCTACCGGAGCAGCCGGAGCGCGCGGCGGAGCTGGCGCACAGCCTGGCGGAGGGCGTGGTGAACGCAGATGCCGCCGCCCTGCGCCCCGCCGCCATGTACCACTGGGCACGCTACCTGGAGAATGGGTACGGCTGCGAGCCGGATATGATGCAGGCCGTGCAGTGGATGAAACGCGCGGCGGAAGCCGGGCACGAGCCCGCCCGCGTGGAGCTGGCGCGCTACCTCATGACCGGCAAGGGCGTGAAGCAGGATGCCCTGAGCGCGTGGAAGATGCTCATGGGCGTGGCGCACCGCGCCCCGGACACCCCCAAGGTCTATTTCTACCTGGGCACCATCTGCTACCGCGGGCTGGCGTTCAGCGTGGACTACTACAACGCGGCGCGCCTCTTCCACGAGGGAGCCACCCGCAAGGATGCGGACTGCATGAACAACCTGGCAGTCATGTTCGAATACGGACTGGGCACCCGCCGCAACCCGGAAGGCGCGGCCAGTCTGTACCGCGAGGCGGCGCGCCTCGGCAACCGAGAGGCATCCGCCAACCTGCAGCGCTTCACCTTCAAGGAGAGCGCCAAGAACCTGCAGAGCCGCTCCACTCCGGCGGGCGAACGCATCTGCAACGCCGCACTGCGCATCATTGACGCCCTGCCGATTGCCCGGCAGGACCGCGCGCTGCTCAAATCCAAGATTAACGGCACGGCGGCCCCGCGCCGCACGCATCCATGAACGAAGAGGCTCTCCAGGCCCTGCGCCGCGCCGCTTCCGCGCTCGGCTTTTCCGCAGCGGCCGCAGCCCCTGCGGATGCAGACCAGGGCAATCACCTGCAACAGTGGCTGGAGCATGGCATGCACGCCGGCATGAGCTGGATGCCGCGCCACCTGCCCGCGCGACTCAACCCGCAGCTGGTGCTCCCCGGCGCGCGCAGCGTGGTGATCCTCACCTACGAATACGCGCGGCGGGACGCCCGCCTGCGGCCCGGTTCCATGGCGCGCTACGCACAGGGGGAGGACTACCACAAGCTGCTGGCCCCCAAGCTGGCGGATTTGGATGAAACGCTGCAGATGTACGGCGGCACGCAGCGCTGCTTCACGGATTCCGGCCCGGTGAGCGAGCGTTTTTTCGCCTGGCGGGCGGGCTTGGGCTGGATTGGCCGCAACGGGCTGCTCATCCGCCCCGGGCGCGGTTCGTACTGCTTCCTGGCCTCCATCCTCACCACGCTGGAGCTTCCCTACGGCAGCCCTGTGAACGGGCATTGCGGCTCTTGCCGCCGCTGTGAGCAGGCCTGCCCCGTGCATGCCCTCCAAAACGGCCGTTGCGATGCCCGCAAATGCCTGGCCTACTGGTCCATTGAGGCCAGGGGGGAATCCATGCCGCCGGAACTGGCGGCGGCCTCCGGCACCCGGCTGTACGGGTGCGACGCCTGCCAGGAGGCCTGCCCGTGGAACGCTTCCGCCAAGCCTGCGCGCACGGATCCGCACCTGCTCATGCCCGCAGAGCTGCAGAGGCTCGCACCGGAGGCCGAGTTGGGCGATGATGCGTTTGCAGCCCTGTTCTCCCGCTCACCCATCCGGCGTATCGGCAGGGAGCACTATGCGGAAAACGCACGGCGCGTCCGCAGGAACTTGGAGGGATGAACGGCGCCCTACTCCCCGTACTCTGCCCAGCTGGAGCTGGTTTCCCACACGCGGACGCGCTCCAGGCGCACGCAGTCCCGCACGGGGTAGGTGCCCTGCCCTTGCTTGGCGGCGGCCAGGGCGGCCTGCGCGTGGTCGAACACGGTCTTGGCCATGCATTCGCTGGTGGGGTCCGCGTGGTCGAAGGGGATGATGCGCTCCCCGTACACGGAGCGGAAATGCGCGTAGTTGGGGTCGTCCGTGTTCATGCAGAGTGCGTGGTCGAACTGCTGCAGGAAAGCCCCCATCATCTCATTGACCGCCTTGAAATCCACCACCATCTCGTGGGAATCCAGCGTTTCCGCGGCAAACACCAGCTCCACGCTGCGCGTGTGGCCATGCGGGAACTGGCAGTTGCCGGGATGCTTGGAAAGCAGGTGCCCGCTCTCCAGCTCAATGCATTTGCAAATGCGGTACATGGAATCAGGCAATGGGAGTCACACCCTTCTTGAGGATGATGTTGCCGTATTTGGCCGTCTCGCCGCTCAAGATGACGGCGTAGGCCTTCTTGGCGCGCTCGTAGAAGGCGTAGCGCTCCATGCGTTCAATCTCGCCCTCGTAGCCCAGGGCCTTGCGGTACTTGGCCTCCACGGCGGGATCCAGCGTGTCGCCGGGCACGGCTTCCATCATGATGACGGGCGTGGCATAGCTGTCCAGCTCCAGCAGGGGGCGGAATCCGGCAAGCAGGGCATCCGCGCCCACGCCGTCCGCGCGCAGCACTTTCGCATTGAACGTGTGGCCGGGGAAGTGCGCGTCGGAAATCACGATTTCATCGCCGTGGCCCATCTCGCACAGCACTTTGAGCATATCGGGGGAAACAACAGGGGAAATACCTTTCAACATAGTGCCCCTATCTTGGCACGCTCCCCGCGCGGAGTCAATCCAAAAACTCGGGGAGCGCCGCAATGCTGCGGAATTTTGCGGAAGAATTTTCTGTTGCGCCCGCCTGCGCGTGTGCTATAATGCAGAGCGTATGGAAAATTTTTCTGAACTGGAATGGAAGAGGCTGGCGGCGCTCCCGGATGCCGAGGGCTGGGCGGGCATGTTCGCCGGCGTGAGCAACGGCGTCCTTATTGTGGGCGGCGGCGCCAATTTCCCTGAGAAGCCGCTGTGGGAGGGCGGCCCCAAGCGCTGGACAGACCGCCTGTTCATCATGGAGCCGGGGCATCCCGGCTGGCGAGACGCCACCCCGCTTCCCAAGCCACTCGGCTACGGCGCCACGGCCTCCCTGCCGCAGGGTATGATGCTCATCGGCGGCAGCAATGCCGGCGGTGCGCTGGCGGATTGCTACATGCTCACCTATGCGGATGGCGATGTGGCGTGCCGCCCCGTGGCCCCGCTTCCCACCGCGCTCACCGGGCACGCCGCCGCCGTGATGGGCGGGCGTGTCTACGTGACGGGCGGTAGCGTGGCCGTGGGTGAGCAGGATGCGGAAAGCCGCATGTGGATTTACGACCCCGCCGCCGATTCCTGGAGCGAGGGGCCCGCCCTGCCGGGCCGCGGGCGTTTCCTCCACCAGATGGCCGCCATCGGCCACAGCATCTACGTCCTCGGCGGCATCGGCATCGTGGAAGGCGAAAACGGCCGCATGGCGCGCGAGATGCTCACGGAGGCCTGGAGCTTCAACGAGAGCGCGGGCTGGCGCCGTCTGGCGCACCTGCCGCACTTCTGCGGCGCGGCCCCCACGCCCGCCCCGGTGATTGACGGCCACATCTACCTGCTGGGCGGAGACGACGCCACGGTGAAAGGCTACACGCCCGCCAACCATCCCGGCTTCCACAACCAAAGCCTCTGCTACAACCCCGCCAACGACACCTGGCACGATGCCGGGGAGGTGGCCGCGGCACGCGCCGTGCTGCCTTGCGCCGTGTGGAACGGGCTTGCCGTCATTGTGAACGGCGAGCAGCGCCCCGGCAAACGCTCCAACGAGGTGTGGGGCGTCAAACTCCGATAAACCATAACCCCTGAACCAATACCATGAAGACACGCTATCTGCTGACACTCGCCCTCACCCTGCCGCTCGCGGCGGAGGTGCTGCCGCCCACAGAGGATATCCCCATGGGAACAACCGCCACACAGGAGGCCGCTGCCGCCCTGCACATCGAAACCCGCGAGATGGGCTACTACAATCTGGATACCATAGGCCGCGCCGGCATGGGTGCGGTAAAACTGCGCCTGAAGCAGGCAGACGGCAGTTGCTCGTCCTGTTTCCTGGCGTTCGGCGGGGCCAATTTTCCGAACGCGCTGCCGAATGCCAAGACCCCGGAGGAGCGCGGCGCCAAGGTGTTCTATGACGAATACGGCCTGATTATGCCCCCGGTGAAGGGCAGTTTCGGAGACTATGCCTGGAGCGGCAAGCTTCCGTACCCGGTGGGTTATGCCGCCGCGGCCGCCGTGCCCGCGAAGGACACTGCGGGGGAGGTGACCTCCTTTGTGATAGCCGGCGGCTGCAACGCAGACGGCCACCTGGCCAAGACCGTGGCGGTGAAACTCTGCGGCGGTGCCAAGGTGGAGACCACCCCGCTGCCGGACCTGCCCGTGAGCTGCGCCTACCCGGCGTATGCAACCCTGGGCAACCACCTGTACGTCATCGGCGGGCAGGAAAAGCCGGATTCCACGGAGGCGCTGCACCGTATGTTCCGCCTGGATATGACCGCCCCCTCCGCAGGCTGGCGTGAGCTGGCTCCCATGCCGGGAGCCGGCCGCATGCTCTCCGTGGCCGGCGTGGAGAAGGGCAAGCTGTACCTGACGGGCGGCTGCTCCCTGCACGCGGATACTCAGGGCAAGCCGGAGCGCACCTACCTGAAGGAGACGCTCGTGTACGACCCGGACGCCAATTCCTGGAGCAAGGCGGCAGATGCGCCGGAGACGATAGTGGGCGCCGCTACGCCCATGCCGAACATGGCGGGCCGCCTGCTGCTGGTGGGCGGTGACCCGGGCCACTACTACCGCGCCGCGCTGAATGGCCAGGCCCCCGCCAACCACCCCGGCCAGGCCAGGGCCGTGTATGCCTTCAACCCCGCGCTGAATGCCTGGACCAAGGCTGGCGAGCTTCCGCTCGGCGTGGCCACGTTCCCCGCCGTGCAGCTGGGGCCGGGCAGTTCCTCCGCCTTCACCATCTCCGGGGAAACCCACCCCGGCGTGCGCACCCCCAAGATTTTCCACATCTCCATCAACAAGTAAGCAACAGAATCTGCCATGGAATCTTCCTGTCTCGATGCCTATCTCGATCGCCTTGGCGATACCCTGAACGCCGTCATTCACCCCATCCTGGATGCCTGCGCCTCCATGGCGGGAGCCACGCCGTGGGCTGCCATCACCGTAGCCGTGGTGGCCGTCCTCATCGTGATGAAGACGGGCGTGAAATCGCGCCCGCTGCCCAAGGCCTCCCCGCTGAACGGGCCGGGCAAGTGGGCTTGGATTGCCGTGGTGGTGCTCTGGGTGGTGGTGATGCTCAACTACTTTGACCGCCAGCTGCTCTCCGTGCTCAACAAATCCATCACCGAGGGCGCGGACGGCATTGCCATGGACCAGGCGCAGTTCGGCATGGTCACCTCCGCGTTCCTCATCGTGTACGCGGCGCTCAGCCCGGTGGGCGGATACCTGGCGGACCGCTACAGCCGCAAGTTCATCATCCTGTGCTCGCTGGTGGTGTGGTCGTTCGTGACGTGGATGACCGGCAAGGCGGAGACATACGAGGAGCTGTTGCTGTGGCGCGGCGCCATGGGCATCAGCGAGGCCTTCTACATCCCGGCCGCGCTGGCGCTCATCTCAGACTACCACCGCGGCAGCACGCGCTCCATGGCCACGGGCATCCACATGAGCGGCATCTACGCCGGGCAGATGCTGGCCGGCTGCGGCGCGCTCATGGCGGGCGAGCCGTATTGCCTCGGCTGGCGCCTCACCTTTGAAACCTTCGGCTTTGTCGGCGTGGCATACGCCATCGTCGTCATCTTCTTCCTGCACGACCCCTCCAAGGCCACCATGCCCGCCGCAGCGGACGCGGAGGAAACCGTGGAGCCAGAGGAGACTGCCGAGGAGGAAAAGCCCGGCAACGACTTCACCATCGGCCAAGTATTGAAGAGCCTGTTCACGGGGCGCGCCATGGCCATGCTGCTGGTGATGTATGCCTGCGCGGGATTCGCCAACTGGTTCCTGATGGGCTGGTACCCGCGCCTGCTGCAGGACATGTTCGGCATTTCCGAGGCGGAGGCCGGGCCGCAGGCCACCTTCTGGATCAACATCGCCAAGTACGTTGCCGTGCTGCTGGCCGCCGTGGTGGCGGACCGCTGGTACCTGCGCAACAGGAACGCCCGCGCCTATGTGCCGGGCATCTGCTTCTGCCTGGCGGGCCCATGCGTGATCATTGCCATGCTTCCGGCGCTGGGCGTGCCGATTGCCCTGGGCCTGGGTGCCACGCTGGCGCTGGTGTCCATGCAGGGCGTGGCGCAGGGCTCTTTGGATGCCACGCTCATGCCGGTGCTGCGCTCGCAAATTGACGAGCGTTTCTCCGCCACGGGCTACGGCCTGCTGAACCTCACCTCCGTGGCCGCCGGAGCCATCATCTCCACCTTGGGCGGCGTGCTCAAGGACAACAACGTGGACCTGGGCATTCCGCTGAGCGTGGCAGGCGTGCTCATGGTCATCTGCGGCGCCTTCTTCTTCTTCCTGCCAAAAGTCAAAGAGTAATTCCCCATGAAAACACTTGTATGCACCATCCTGGCCGCGCTTTCGCTCGCTTGCGCAGCCGACAAGGCACCCGTGGATGAATCCATCGTGCTGTTCGCCCCCAAGGACGGCAACGACTACGCCGGCATCCGCATCCCCAGCATGATCTGCGCGAACGGCACCCTTATCGCCGCTGCGGAGGGCCGTAAGAAGAACACGGACCAGGGCATGAACGATATCATTGTCCGCACCAGCAAGGATGGCAAGAAGTGGTCCAAAACCGTGGTGGCCGCCGCCTCCGGAGAGGACACCTACAACAACCCCTGCCTCATCTACGACAAGGATACCAAGACCATCGTCCTCTTCTTCCAGAACTACCCCAAGGGCGTGAGCGAGCGCGGCAACGTGCCCAAGGGATGCACCGATCCCAAGACCATCCACAACTACGTCTGCTTCTCCAAAAACGGCAAAAGCTGGAGCAAGCCCAAGGACGTGACCGCCAACACCAAGCACGATGATGTGGACATCACCTGCAGCGGCCCCAACCCCGGCTGCCAGCTCACCCGCGGCGAGCACAAGGGGCGCCTCATCGTGCCGCTCAACGAGGGGCCCTTCAACAACTGGACCCTTGCCGCCGCCTACTCCGATGATCACGGTAAAACCTGGCACATCGGTGAAAAATCTGCCGCCGGCGGCGGGGTGAACGAGGTCTCCGTGGCGGAAACGGAGGCGGGCGGCCTGCTCATTGTCTCCCGCCACTGGGGCGGCGGCAACAACCGCAAGTACGCCTACTCGGAGGACGGCGGTGAGACCTGGGGTCCCATCAACACCCACGCCGAGCTCCCGTGCCCCGGCTGCCAGAACGGCCTCACCCGCTACTCCTTTGCAGATGAACCCAAGTTCGGCAGCAAGGGCCGCATCATCTTCACCGGCCCCTCCGCAGGCGGCCGCAACAACGGTATTGCCAAGATGAGCTACGACGACGGCAAGACCTGGCCTGTGGAGAAGGCCTTGGGCCCCGGCAGCTACGCCTACTCCTCCGTCTGCCGCTTCAAGCCCGGCGTCATGGCGCTCCTCTATGAGAGCGGCAACCAAATCCGCTTCACCACCTTCACCCTCTCCTGGCTCACCGACGGCAAGGACGACGGCAAGGGGGCGAAGGACTGAAATCCTTGGAACTTCCATGACGCGCTTTGCGTGTCATCCAACCCGTCATCCGAATTCATAGGTTGCCCAAATTCTTTGGGGCAAATGTGTGCGCCAGCGTGCATTTCAAGAGAAAAAACCTTGACCCCTGTGGGGTGATTCGCTAGGATTGCAGCGTGATGTTTCGCCGACTCGTACCCTGCCTGATTGCCTTGGCCATGGCTTCCACGCTGGTGGGAGTGTGCTCCTGCTCGCACGCTGATTTTGAGCGGATACCCAAGACCAGCGGCTTCTTCCAGCACCTGGAGAAAAGCAAGTACGAAAGCACACCCATGGTGGCATACTGGGATGATATGGACGACAACGAGTGGGATGACCGCGTGCTCGGCCGCAACGGAAAGAGCCAGACGATTATCCTGAAACCAGTGACACTGGACTACTTCACCCCAAGGCCCACGGATGCAGCCACGGCCACGCGCATCGAGAACATGCGGGACTATTTCGACAAGCAGCTGGTGAAGGAATTCCAGCGCCTGCACAACAACCCGAACAACCACCTGACGTTGGTCACCAAGCCGGGCAAGGGCGTATTTACGCTGGAGATTGCCATGCTCTCTGTGAAATCCACCAATGTATTGAAGAACGCCGCCATGCAGGCACCGGGCTTCTTCCTGAAAGGCGGCAGCGCCGCAGCTTCCCTGGTGCTGGGCAGCAAGGATGACACGGGCTACATCTGCTTTGGCGCGCGCCTGTTCGATGACCGCGGCAAGCTCATTTGCGAGACCGGCGACTTCGAGTACGGCATGCAGTCCATCATTGGCCGCATCGGTTTCGACACCAAGGATTACCGCCCGTACGCGTACCAGCGGCAAACCATCGATTTCTGGGTGGAGCAAATCGGCCAGCTCATGACCACGGATTCCAAGACCCCGGTCTCCAAGCCCAAGGTTTCCTTCAATCCCTTCTGATGAACCGGGCGGCATGCCCCCGGCATTCGCAGAACGCTAAAGAGCCCCTCCCGTTTCCTGCGGGAGGGGCTTTCTTAATTTCCGGCAACGTAGGCCTTATTTGCGGCGCTGCCGCACGGCAAGGCCTGCCAGAGCCAGCAGGGAAAGCGTGCCCGTTGAGGGTTCGGGAACAGGAATGCTGTTCACCGTTATGCCCACCAGGGGGGCGAATCCCGCCGAGGCCACCCCCAGGGAACCACTCAGGAATCCGAGGTCTGCCGCCGTTTCTGCCGGGAACCCGTTTTTGCCGCAGGCAAACAAGTTGGGGGTGTTCACATAGGCGCTGCCCAGCGACTCCGCCCCGCTCCCCAGAAAGCTCTCTAGTTTCGCTTCTGTGCTCACAAACAAATGGTATTCCGTTCCAAGGCTCAGCGTAACCGCTTTGTCGTCCGCGTCAAGAAACGAGGTGTAGGTGGCAAACGGACGCGTATAGTCCCAGCCCCAATCATTTTTGTGACTCAGACTGGTCACGCTGGCGACTTGGGAGGCCGCCAGGAATTTGTTGTCCGCATCTGTAAGAATGAGAAGCGTGTTGTTCAAATCGGTGGAGGTGGTATTGCGTGCGGCAAGCTCAATACCGGTCAGCTGGAAGGCATTGATGACAATCCAATCCTGTTTGGTGCTCAAACGCTCGTTGTCCCTGGAAATTGTCATGACAATCCCGCTGTAGGTGCCGCCGTCATTCCTTGTATCGGTTGGCACCGCCGTGGTGAACAACATGTCTTTGAGAGTGATGGCAGGTTCCACCGCCAAGGCGAGGCTGCCGAGAGCAAAAAGCGCAATAGGTATTGCTTTCATATTTCTTTTGATTGTTCGTGGGTTCCGTGTTCACAGCCGGAGAAAGCCCGCAAAGAGCGACGATACCGCCATCTCCCGACTGCTCACATGATGGAAACATACAGCTTCCCCGGAACGCGCGCAATCTAACTTTCCATATGTTAGATTCCCTGAATGGTTTTGCGCCCGATTTGAGTCTGCGTCCCTACGGGCAACAGGGAAAAGGCGCCAAAGGCAACAAGGCGGCGCGTGTTGGCGAAAGGCAAAGCCGGGCAGTTTTACGAGAGCTCTGCCAGGAAGCCGCTTTCATCCAGGTAGAGGCTATCCGGGATGGTATAGGGGCGCAGCAGGCTTGGACCGGTGATGCTGACACCACCGCTATCCCTGGAGCCCTGCACGGCAAAGCCGGGCAGCAGGATACCGCGCGTGCGCGGGCGCACGCCGAGCTGGCTGGTGCCGTCTCCAATCTTGAAGACGCTGCGGCACATGCTCAGGGAGACGATGATATGCCTGGCCGTGGCCAGACAGGGTCTCCAGCGCATGTTGGGGGTGGAAATGGCGGAGCCGCCGCTGAAATCAAAGAAGGGCACCTGGTGCGGCGGTATGGATTTGAGCAGGATGGTGCGCATGCGGCTTGCACCCACAATTTGGTCGATATCCGCAGGCAGCATGTCCTGCGGCTCGTCTATCAAGTGCACGGGCGTGTGGGTGATAACGGGCCAGAGCACGCCGAGAACAAGCTCCTGCGGCTCGCCGTGCCCCACGGTGGTGAGCAGGTGGTGGCTGCCTTTCTTGAGCGCGTTCACGCGGCAGACCTGTTGCACGTTCATCCAATAGCGGTGGAGGGTCAGGATATCCTCCGTGGCTTCCAGGAGAAGGTTCATCCAGCGCACCAGCAGCGGGTGCCAATCCTCCCCCGGCTCACGGCCAATGAGCGCCGCCGCCAGCTGGATGCCGGTGAGCACCTGGCCGTCCGGAGCGTACACCAGGGGTGCCTGCCCCATGGTTTCCAAATGGCGGATGAGGCCGTCGCGGCTGCTGGCATCCGTGGTTTCCAGGCACCGCGCAGAGAGGCTGCGGAATGCCTGCATCACGCTCTGCGCGTCAAACTGCTGCGGGGTGAAGGGCTCGCCCACCGCCACCGCGTACGGGTAGGGGTAGGTCTCCGGCATCTTGGAGATGAAACGGTTGCGGTAGAAGGAGAACACGCTGCCCCACAGGCCGTCCATGTAGATGGGAATGACGGGGGCCTTGGCGCGGCGCGTGATGACCTCCACGCCGCGGCGGATGGGCGTGAGGCAACCGTGGCGGGTGAGCTGGCCCTCCGGGAAGATGCAGATGAGGTCCCCGTTCTCCAGTCCCTTCCCCGCCTCGTGGATGGCACGGCGCGGGTTCTGGCTGGAAATGGGCAGCGAGTTGAACAGCTCCAGAATCCACCCCACCAGGCGTTTGGTGGTGAACTCCTCGTCCACAATGAAACGAATGGGACGCCGCACCACCATCGTCAGGAACAGCGCATCCGCATAAGTGACATGGTTGACCACCAACAGGGCGCCGCCGCGCTCCGGGATGCGGTCGATGTTGATGACGCGGGCGCGGTAGAAGAGCTTCATGGACCAGATGCCCAGCATGCGGATGAAATCCTGGGGGATAAGGCGCAGGGAGCAGATGAGGATGAAGAGGCTGATGAGGAAGAGGACGAAGAACTGCCCCTGCGGAGAGGAGCCGCACTGGTACATGAACCACATGAGCGCCACGGCCGCCAGGCCCATCAGGTTGTCGATGAGGTTGCCGGCGGCAATGATATTGCCGCGGTTGTTGGGGTCGCAGTTGTCCTGCAGGTAGGCATTGAGCGGGGTGAGGTACATGGCGCCGAAGGCGCCGGTGAGGGCCAGCAGGATGTTGCTGGGCAGCGTGTTGACCGGCAGCAGGGTGAGCAGCAGGGTGCTCAGGGTGATGCCGATGGCACCCAGGGGGATGAGCCCGAGCTCGTTCTTGCCCTTGCAGAGCTGGGCGGCCGTGACACCGCCGGTGACCACGCCACCGGTGAGCCAGGCCATGAGGATGCCGCACTCCAGACTGAAGTTCACCCCGGGATCCGCGGCCTGCAGGCCCTTGGCAATCTGGATGAGGATGAGGAAGAGGGACCCGGCCAGGCACCAGAAGTAGCAAATACCCATCTCGCTGAGCCGCAGGTTGCGGTCGCGCCACAGGTACTTCACCTGGGAGAAGTGCTCCCAGAGCAGGCTCCAGCTGAACGGGCGCGGCGGCTTGGGCGCGTAGCGCGGCAGCAGGAAGGACGCGGCGGCCACCACGCCGGCCAGGCTCAGGAACACCCAGGTGGGCAGCTTCACCGCGCTCCAGCCGGCCTCCTGCTCTCCGTCCGGCAGCGTGGAGTACTGGTCCAGCAGGTAGCTGAACCAGAAGAACACGCCAATCTGCGCCACCAGCAGAACAAACACCATGCTCATTTCAATGATGCCGGAACCGAAGGTGATGTAGCGGGATCCCAGCAGGTCCTTCACGATTCCCTTCTTGGCGGGCGAAAGGATGGTGGCCTGGGTGGCGAAAACGGTGAACCAGATGATGGCCGCCGTCATGTCGTGCCGGTAGAAGCAGAACAGCATGCAGCTCATCACAAAAATCTGCAGCAGGCTCATCACCTGGATGATGCGCGTCTTGCAGAAGCAATCCGCCAGCCACCCCACCAGCGGGGAGAACAGGATGTACGGCAGCACAAAGATAGCACCCAGCGTGTACTCCAGCGTGCTGCCGGACGCTCCCCACAGCCATACCCCGAGCGGTATCAGCAAAAACTGCACCGCTTTCTCATTGAACGCGTTTTGGGCCTGCACGGCCACCAGCGTCCAGAAACCCGTCCATTCCTTTCTCGTGGGCTCTTTGTAGAACTGCTCGTCGTCGTCCGCCATAATGGGTGGGGGATATACCCGCCCATTATCTCACAGCGCCACCGTTTGACAAGCGCAAAGTGTTGCAGTGAGAAGCGCATGTAACCAAAAGATATTATTTCCATTTTGCGTGGTATTAATGGTCAAGGGGTCGATGATTTCGAGAAAATGAAAGACGCTTCCGAAATTTTGCCAGCAAAGGCGGAAAGAGATATGCGCAACGGATGACGTCTCCCGTTGCGCATATCCAGCCGTGTTGACTGGCAAATAAATGAGGCCGGTCAAGCCCGAAAAAAGCGCAGCCCGGTGTACAGGCTGCGCAAAGAAAGGAGTTGAAGCGGAACGCGGGAATCAATAGCGCACCTCGTAGTTGCCGGGCTCGCGGGGTTCCTCGGGAACGCGCTCGCAGGGGGGCAGCATGGTGTTGAGGTGGTGGCGCTGAATGGTTTTCTTCATGCCCTTGTCGTTGCGCACGGTGATTTCCTTGGCTTCCTTGATAGCGGCCTCGCGGTCCTTCTCGACCTTCTCACGGGCCTTGTTGTACTTGTCGATGCTGGCCTTCTGGCGTGCCGTGGCAATCTCCTTGAGGGCGTCCTCGGAGAGGTCCTTCTCGTTGTCGACAACGGGAGCCGCCTGCACGGCCAAGGCAGCGGCGAGGGAGAATGTGATGATGGAAAGAGTTTTCATGGCTGAATTTCGATATCAGTATAGGGAAGCGCGCGGTGGTGTCAAGCCTATTTTCCGTGAAGGATGGAATTTTCTTGCAAAAATCACTCTTGGGGCGGGTTCATGCCGCCGTCCAGCAGGGCAAACATATCCATCTGCCCCTCTCCGGCCTCCGGCTCGGGCATGCCGGTTTCCGCGGCCTTCTTGCGGCGCGCGGCCTTGGACTTGGGCTCGTGGGTGGCGGCGTGCATCTCCAGGTGGGTGAGAATCTGCTTGGCGCGGTCGATAATGGGCTTGGGCAGCCCCGCCAGCCGCGCCACTTGGATGCCGTACGACTTGTCCGCCGGGCCGGGCAGCACCTTGCGCAGGAAGACGATTTCATCCTTCCACTCGCGCACCTCCACGTGGCGGTTGCTCACGGCGGGGTGGGTCTGCTCCAGGTCGGTCATCTCATGGTAGTGGGTGGCGAAAAGGGTTCGCGCGCCGATGACATCGTGCAGGTGCTCCGCCACGGCCCAGGCGATGGAGAGGCCGTCGAAGGTGGCGGTTCCGCGGCCGATTTCATCCAGGATGACGAGTGAGCGGTTGCCCGCGTTGTTGAGGATGAGGGCGGTTTCGCTCATCTCCACCATGAAGGTGGATTGTCCCTGGGCGATGTCGTCGCTGGCACCCACACGGCAGAAGATGCGGTCCACCAGGCCGATACGCGCGGAATCCGCCGGCACGTAGGAGCCGATTTGCGCCATGAGGGTAATGAGGGCCACCTGGCGGATGTAGGTGCTCTTGCCGGCCATGTTCGGCCCGGTGAGGATGAGCACGCGGTTGGCTTCCGCGTCCATCTCGGTGTCGTTGGGCACAAAGGAGGTGTCCGTGAGCACCTGCTCAATGACGGGATGGCGGCCGTTGAGGATTTGGAGGTCGCGGCTCATATCCAGCTGCGGGCGGCAGTAGCGGTGGAGCTGCGCCTTTTCCGCGAGGGAGAGCAGCACGTCCACCTCCGCCAGGGTCTCGCTGGTGGCCTGGATGCGGTCGATGTATTCGCCCACCTCCGAGCGCAGGTCGCAGAAGAGCTCGTACTCCAGCTGGCGGGCGCGCTCATCCGCCCCCAGGATGGTGCCCTCCATCTTCTTGAGCTCGTCGGTCACGAACCTCTCGGCATTGGCGAGGGTCTGCTTGCGCACATAGCGGCCCTCCGGTATCTTGGAGTAGTTGGCCTTGGTGATTTCGATGTAGTAGCCGAAGACGTTGTTGTAGCGGATCTTGAGGGAATCGATGCCCGTGGCCTGCCGCTCGCGCGCCTCCAGTTCCGCGAGCCAGTTCTTGCCGTCGCGGGAAGCGGCGCGCAGCTCGTCCAGCTGGGCGTTGTAGCCGTCTCGTATCATGCCGCCCTCCTTGATGGTGACGGGCGGTTCCTCCACCATGGCGCGCAGCAGGAGCTCCGTGAGCTCCGCGAAATCGCCCACGCGCTCCGGAAGGGCTGCAAAAATGGGAGCCTTGGCGGCCAGGGCGGAGAGGTCTGCACAGATATCAGGCAGCTGCTGCAGGGAGGCACCGAGCGCCAGCAGATCACGCCCGTTTCCGGCTCCCTGGGAGAGGCGGGAAACCAGGCGTTCGGTATCGCGCACGCCTTTCAGCGAGCTGCGCAGCTTGGTCATGAGGAAGGGCTCCTGCAGGAATCCGGCAATGATTTCCTGGCGGCGCAGCAGTTCCTCCATATCGCAGATGGGGTGCAGAATCCAATCGCGCAGCTTGCGCGCGCCCATGGGGGTGGAGGTGTTGTCCAGCGCGCCCAGAAGAGTGTTTTTCATGCCGCCGCGCGCCTCCACCAAATCCAGGTTGCGGCGGCTGGCGGTGTCGATGAGCACAGCGTTGTCCGTGGCGCGCAGGGAGAGCTTGCGCAGGTGGTCCGTGCGGCGGCGCAGCTGGTGCTTCAGGTAGTGCAGGATGGCGGCGGCGGCCCCGAGCGCGGCGGTGAGCTGCGCACAGCCGAAGCCCTGCAGCGAATGCACGCGGAAGTGGCTCTCCAGGAAGGGAACGGCCACACCGGGCAGGAAGGTGTAGCCGTCGTAGTACTGGGTGATGGCCACACCGGGGAAGTCGTCGCGCTGCTCGTCGCTCACCAGCAGTTCGCTGGGGCGTATGCGGTCCAGTTCCTCCGCCAGGGACTCCAGGCTCCCGTAGTCCGCCACGGTGAATTCGCCGGTGGTGTGGTCCGCGCAGGCCAGCCCCCAGGCGTTCTTCTCATGGTAGCAGGCGGCTATGTAGTTGTGCTCGCCGCTTTCCAGCAGGGAGAGGTCCGCCAGTGTTCCGGCGGAGACGATACGCGTGATTTCACGCTCCACCAGCTTGCCCGGCACGGGGTCGGTCATCTGGTCTGCAATAGCCACGCGGCGTCCCATCTTGACGATTTGGCCGATGTAGCCCTCCGCCGCGTGGAAGGGTACGCCGCACATCGGGATGGTCTGGCGCTTGGTGAGCGTGAGGCCCAGCGCGGCGGAGCATTCCTGCGCGTCCTCGAAAAACATCTCGTAGAAATCACCCACGCGGAAGAACAGCCACACGTCCTCCGGCAGTCCCTGCTTCATGCGCAGGTACTGGTCCATCATCGGGCTGAGTGTATTGCTTTCTGCCATTTGCGGGAGCGCTGGGGGAGTCTATCTTGTCCGCGCGTTTTTTTCAAGCCCTTTAGCGGATGATTTCCGTAAGCAGGGGGATGGTGCCCACGGTGAGCACATCCCCGTGGCGCAGCGGCACACGGTAGTCTGCGGGTTTGAGCTCCCGCTCGTTGATGGCCGTGCCGTTCAGCGAACCCAGGTCCGTCACCACCAGACCGTCGTCCGTGAGTTCCAGCCGCACATGCTCGCGCGAGACGCAGGCGTCATCCAGCAGGATATTCCCCTGAATACGCTCACGGCCGATGACGATGCCGTCTTCCTGCGCCATTGCGGAAAAGGGGATGTGCGTTTCCCAGGGCTTGCCGCCGGTGAGACGGCCCGCTAGGTGGAGCACGGCGTTGGTGGGGGCTTCCCTGCGGCTCACGGCCTGCGGGCGGCGCGCTTCCAGCCCGGAGCCCAGGTCCCACTTGAGGCGCAGGGGGTCGTACGGTGAGAGGGGCTGCAGGTACGCAGCGGGGCGCACGGCCTTGGGTTCCGCCGCAGCGCCGGGGGGACGCGAGGCTATGGAGATGGGGTGGTCCCAGGCGGGTTCCTGTGCGGCGTTGACCTGTGCGGCTACCTCGCCGATGCTGGCGCGCACGGCGGCGAGCTCGGTCTCCAGCATGCGGGCGCGCTCGCGCAGTTCATCCAGCGCGGTCACGTTTTCGCTTGGCGGTTCCTCCGGCATATCCATGCGGGAATCTTATGAGCGCCTGGAGGAGCGGGACAGGATGAGCCCGGCGTAGTATACAAGCTGGGCCAGGGAGGACAACGCGGAGGACACATAGGTCATGGCCGCCCATTTGAGCGCGGTCTTGGCCTGCCCGTGCATGGCCTCGTTCGCCAGGCCGCTCGCGTTGAGCCATACAATCGCGCGGTGGGAGGCGTTGAACTCCACCGGCAGCGTGACCAGGGCGAAAATGGAGGTGCAGGCGAACAGGGCCAGGCCAATCCACGCCACCGTGGTGTTGCCGCTCGCACCCACCAGGGCCAGGCCCGCCACAAACACAATCTGCCCCAGGCGGGAGCCTATGTTGACCATGGGCACAATGGAGGAACGCAGCCGCAGCCAGCGGTAGGCGGTGGCGTGCTGCACGGCGTGCCCGCACTCGTGCGCGGCCACGGCCATGGCGGTAATGCTCTTGCAGTTGTACACCACCTCGGAAAGGTTCACGGTCTTGTCCGTGGGGTTGTAGTGGTCGGTAAGTTGGCCCTTGGTGCTGATGACGCGGACATCATGGATGCCGTGCTGCTCCAGCATGCGGCGGGCGGTTTCCGCACCGCTGATGGGGGTTTCCACCGCGGAGAATTTGTTCATCACGGACATGAGGCGCTTCTGCACCACCGTTCCCAGAAGCCCCATCACCACCAGCAGGATGATACCGAGCATGGTGGTGGGATTCTCCATGGCGCTGGAGAACCCGCCCATGGAAAAATCGTTCACCTCGGATGTATCCGGGGCCCACTGCGCCAAAACCTGAAGGAAAGACATCATACGTGCCTGTCAGCATACCAGCCGCACGCGGATTTTCAAGCAAAAAACACGGGGCGCGGCCAAATCAAATTGCCGCCGGACCGCCGCCGCGGGGGATGGGCAAGCCCTGCACGCCGGCCTGCGGGGCGGAATCGGTTACTTCCTCGAACATGCCGTTGGCGGGGTTGCAGCGGAAGCAGCGCTCGGTCTCCGGGGCGTTCCTTGCATCCACCGCAGGTTGGAAGAACAGATGCCACACCGCCCCGCCATTGGCCTCGATATGGAGCGCCGGGTAGTAGGCGTATTGCGGGTTCCCCCAGATGGAGAGGCCCAGCGATTCGCCCAGGCGACGGAACATTTCCTCAATTTCGCGCAGATACTGCGGCTCGACCGGCTCTATTCCCTCCTCCTCAAAGAAAGCGCGGCCAATATACAACATGCCGCCCAAATCAAACGCGCCGATATGCCACGCCAGCATGACGCCGCACTCGTCCACGCCCCACCGGGCGCACTGCTCACGCGTTGCCACCACCTCCACCACCTTGCGAACATTCCGCCCCTCGTCGGACCACACAATGTCCCCGACGCGCGCCTCCACCCCGTTGGGATAGCAAACCTTTTCCTTTCTCATGGCGTTTTTCTAACACGGTCAATCCCTTTTGTCAAACACCGCGCCTTTAGGCTCGCTGACTTTCTCCTTGTACATTCCATCATCCGCGCAGGGTTTGGCCGTTGTCCGGCGCGGGGAAGAGGGCGGGGTCCACGCCTTGGGCTTGGAGAGCGTCAGCGAGATCGTCGAGGGTTTCCTGATATCCCTCGTTGGCGAGCTGCCAGGTGCCGAAGTGGCAGGCGATGCCCATGCGGGCGCGCAGGGTGAGGAAGGCCTCCACGGCATCTGCGGGGCTGGTGTGGTTCTGGCGAATCCAGCCCGGACGGTACTGGCCGATGGGCAGGATGGCCACATGCGGCGCACCCAGGCGCTTGCGGATGCGCTCAAAACAGGTGCTGCGCGCGCTGTCTCCCGCAAAGTACACCTTGGGGCCGCCGGGGGATTCCAGCCAGAACCCGCACCAGAGCGAGCGGTTGCGGGAGTCCTGCGTGCGGTAGCGGGAGCTCCAGTGGCGCGCGGGCGTGAGCGTGATACGCAGCTTGCCCACGGTGAGGGAGCCCCACCAATCATGCTCCTCCACGCGGCTGCTGCCGCAGTGGTACTCCAGCAGGCTCTTGAGTCCCAGCGGCACGATGAACAGCGGGTTGTCCCGCTCCCGCAGGCGCTGCAGCGAGGCGACATCAAAATGGTCGTAGTGGTCGTGGCTGAGCAGGCAGACATCGATGCGCGGCAGCTCCTCCCAGGTGATGCCGACAGGGCGGCAGCGCTTGGGGCCGAATCCCTGTATGGGGCTGGTGTAGTCGCTCCACACGGGATCGGTGAGGATGTTCAAGCCGGCCATGCGCAGCAGGAAGGTGGAGTGGTTCACGAGCGTGGCCTCCCAGTTGCGGCCGTCCACGGCCTTGGCCGGCTGCGGGGTGAAGCGGCGTTGCTCCACCACGGGGTAGTCACCCTTGTAGAAGCGGTCTCGGCACCAGTTGATCAAGTTTCCGGAGGTGTAGGGAGTGTGCGGCTCCGGGTTGTAGAAGAAAGTGCCGTTGAAATGATCGCTCACGGGGCCGTTCCACTCGCCGGGGCGGCAGAGTGTGCGCGGCAGCAGCCAATCCACGCCGAATCCGGCGGCGGTCAGCCCGCCCGCGCCCACCAGTCCTTTCAGGAACCAGCGGCGGCTGCGTTTGGGAGTCCCCGGCGGGGTATCCGTTTTCTTGCGGCGGTGGAACATGCGCGGAGTGTATGCCCGCCCGGCCCAAAAGGCAAGGCAATTCACGCGTGGAGCTTGCGCCAGCCGCATGCGCCCCAAAGCAAAGCGCATCTTGGAGGTTCCGAGACGTGCAGCGGCTCCACTCTCCCGCATCACCCCTCCGCATGGGTGGCGGAAACGGTGGCATCCACCTTGCCGCAGGCCAGGGAGATGGTAAGCTCATCCCCGGCGGAGAGGGCGGCGGCATCCCGTGCAATAGAACCGTCCGCCCGCTGCACCAGGGCGAATCCGCGCTGCAGGGCGGCCTGCGGGCTGGCGGCAGCCAAGCGGGCGGAGAGGGTTTCCAGCCTAGCGCCGGCGGCGTTCAGGCGGGCGGCATAGGTGGTGCTGAGCAGTTTCTGCGCCGCGTTCAGGCGGGCGCGGGCGGCCTCTGCATGGCGGTGCAGGGCGCGGGTGGAGAGGCGCGCCTCATACTGCCCCAGGGTGGCTTTGGCGGCAACCAGGCGGTTGTGCAGGGCGGCGGAAACATCGTCCGCCAGCACATCCAGCCGCTGCTGGAAAGGGGCAAGCAGCTCCAGGGGACGCGTGAGCTTGCCCTGCTCTGCCGCACGCAGGCGCAGGCGGGCCATCTGCAAAGCCTGCTGCAGGCGGCGGCGGATGCCGGTTTCCGTGTCCTCCAGCCAGGCGGAGAGCTCGGCGGCATCCGGCGTGGTAAGCTCAATGGCCGCCGTGGGCGTGGGCGCGCGCAAGTCCGCCACAAAATCTGCAATGGTGAAATCCGTCTCATGCCCCACGGCGGAAACCACGGGAATGGGGCATGCGGCAATCGCGCGCGCCAGGCACTCCTCGTTGAAGCACCACAGGTCCTCCAGGGAACCGCCGCCGCGCGCCAGCACCAGATAGTCCACGCGCGGCAGGCCGTATTGCTCCGGGTGGCCCATCATTTCCAGCGCGCGGGCCATGCCCAGCTCCGCCCCCCTGCCCTGCACCTGCACGGGGAAAAGGTAGGCGCGCATCCACGGCGCGCGGGCCTCCAGGCGGTGCCGCATATCCTGAATCACCGCCCCGGTGGGAGAGGTGACAAGCCCCACGCTCTGCGGGAATGCCGGCAGGGCGCGCTTGCGGGAGGCATCGAACAGTCCCTCTGCGGCCAGCTTCTGCTTGAGGGCCTCGAACTGCTGCTGCAGGGAGCCGATGCCGCGCGGCTGCACGCGCTCCACAATGAACTGCAGGGAGCCGCGCATCTCCCACACGGTGGGGCGGCCGTACAGCTCCACCTGCATGCCCTCCCGCAGCGGGGTGCGCAGCGTGCGCGCGCGGAAGGCGTACAGGGCGCACTGCAGCTGGGCGCGGGAATCCTTGAGCGTGAAATACAGGTGGCCGCTGGAAGCCATCTTGCACGAACCGATCTCACCGGCCACGCACTGCTCCCCGGTGTCCTGCTCCACCGCGCGCTTCAGGCGCGCCACCAGTTCTGAAACGCTCAGCGGCATGGCGGCTTGGGAAAAACCCCGGAAAAATCACTTGCGGCGCGCGGCCAGCCCGGCGTTGGGATCCGGCCAGGCGGCATCATACCCCTTGGCGTAGGAGAACAGGTCCCGGTGGATATATTCGTAGTACTGCTCGCGCTCCTCCGCATCCAGCCTGTACCAGATGGCTACATTGAGAGCGCGCGCCACCTTCTGCATCATCTTGAGCGTAAGCTGGCGGCCCTGGCGCGCCTTCTGCACCTGCTTGTGGGTGAGCTGCTCGGTGGAGACGTCCACCAAATCATGGTTCTCCAGATTCCAGAGGCGCATGATGCCATCTATGCGCTGGGTGCCGTGGTTGAGTTCGTTTTCAGGATTCATGGTACATCAAAGGCCGGGAATGTGGCGCACGTAAAAGCCGTTGCAGCGGCGGGATTTCTTCGTCCAGCGCGGGCCGCGCCCGTATTCGCTCGTGGTGTCGAGCCGCAGCCCGCCAACCATCAGAAACACATGCCCACGCTTCACATACACCGTCAGGTACTTGCCGAAACCGGGACGCCCCCAGCGCAGGAAATCCCCGGAGGTGGGCCGCGCCTTGCTCCCCAGCAGGCCCGCCTCGCGCAGCGCAAAGGCCACCGTGCCGGAGCAATCGTACGCGGAATCATAGTGCCGCCGGTGCCCGCCGCCGGAGCGGTACGGCTTGCCCACTATCTTGTTGCCCGCCAGTATCACGCGCTTCACCCGCGCAGGCAGGCGGCTCGGCACGCTCGCCTTGCCGTTGCGCTGCAGCACGGGCGTATAGCCCTTGTGGTACACGTAGCGCGGCGTGTAGGCAGACCGCGGCAGCGCCTGCTGCTGGCAGGAGCACAGCCCCAGCAGCGGCAGCAGGAATACCAGGAGAAAAAGTGTGAAGCGCAGGTGTTGCCTCATAGGTGCACGCGCAGCATAGCACATGTGCCCCCTTCCCGTCAATCTTTGGCACACACTTGCGGGCCGGGGCTGCGCGGGCGGGGAAAAAAACCGGCGGACGCTTCTCAGCGCCCGCCGGCCAAACAAAAACAAACTACATGAAAAAAACGGTCTCTACAACCTTGCCCCACTCAGGGCTTATAACGGGTAGACACGGCAGGGGGAGCAAGTGTTCAAAATTTTTGAAAAAACTTTCCGGGGCATTTTGGGCGGGCCGCGATGGGCCGTTTGAGCCATTGGTATTTCAAGTCTTGCAAAATTCCCGCCGGGCACGCCAATTTCCTTGAAAAGCGGGCGGGTGCATGTTAGAATCCCCGCAACATGACACCCGAGAACATTGTAGCCGTCATCGATTACGGCTCACAGTACACGCAGCTCATCGTGCGGCGTGTGCGTGAGCTGGGATACCTCGCCAAGCTTTACGCGCTGGAAGACCTGCATGAAATCAGCAAACCCGGCGCCATCATCCTTTCCGGCGGCCCGCGCAGCACGCAGGAGCCGGATGCACCGGATATCGACTTTGCCTGGCTCACGGCGTTCAACGTGCCGGTGCTGGGCGTGTGCTACGGCATGCAGCTGCTCAACATCAAGACCGGCGGCTCCGTGCGCAAGAGCAACAAGCGCGAATACGGCCCCGCCGCCCTCATCCCGGAGAAGCTGGAGGGCCTGTACGCCGGCATGTCCCCCTCCTCCCAGGTGTGGATGAGCCACTCCGACACCGTGGACCACCTGGCGCACAACTGCAAGGTCATTGCCCGCAACAGCGAGGGCGTGCCCGTTTCCCTGCAGTGGGGGGAGCGCATGTTCGGCATCCAGTTCCACCCGGAGGTCACCCACTCCCACGAGGGGCGCACCATCCTGAAAAACTTCCTCTCCCACGCCAAGGATTTGGCCAAGTTCGACATCGGCGACTTCAAGCGCCAGCTCATCGAGGAAATCCGGGAGAAAGTGGGCAGCAAGCAAGTGGTCTGCGGCGTTTCCGGCGGTGTGGACAGCACCGTGCTGGCCGTGCTGCTGCACGAGGCAGGCGTGAACGCCCGCTGCATCTTTGTGGACAACGGCCTGCTCCGCAAGGACGAGGCCAAGGAGGTGCAGGAAAACTTCCGCCGCATGGGCGTGGAGATTGAAACCGTGGATGCCTCCGAGCGCTTCCTGGAGGCACTCAAGGGCGAGCCCGCACCGGAGAAGAAGCGCCGCATCATCGGCAACCTCTTCATCGATGTCTTCTGGGATGCCGTGGGCGATGCGGAGATGCTCGCCCAGGGCACCCTCTACCCGGATGTCATCGAGAGCGCATCCAACGCCAAGAGCAAGGCCTCCGTCATCAAGACCCACCACAACCGCGTGGAGCGCGTGCTGGAAATGCAGGCCCAGGGCAAGGTCATTGAGCCGCTCGCCTTCCTCTTCAAGGACGAGGTGCGCGAGCTGGGCGCCTCCATGGGAATCCCGCACGACATCCTCTGGCGCCACCCCTTCCCCGGCCCCGGCCTGGCCGTGCGCTGCCCGGGTGAGGTCACCAAGGACCGCCTCGACATCATCCGCGAGTGCGACGCCATCTTCATCGGCACCCTGCGAAAGTGGGAGTGGTACGACAAGTGCTGGCAGGCCTACGCCGGGCTCATTCCGGTGAAGACCGTGGGCGTGAAGGGAGACGAGCGCTCCTACGAGTTCGCCACCAACCTGCGCGCCATCATCTCCGAGGACGCCATGACCGCGGACTGGGTGCAGCTGCCGTACGACCTGCTGCGGGAGGCCTCCAACCGCATTCTCAACGAGGTGAAGGGCATCAACCGCGTGCTGTACGATGTGAGCACCAAGCCCCCGGCAAGCATCGAATGGGAATAAGGGGAAATTCGGTTTCGGATTTTTTCGCGGGCGGCCTGCAATATGCGGGCCGCCTGTTATTTTGCTTGCAGCGCGGCGCAAATGGTGTAAGCTGGGGGCATGGAATTCAATTACGAACTTTTGGAAAAGAAGGGGCTCAAGCTCAATCCCGTGCCCAAGCCCGTGGGTTCTTATGTGCAATGCGTGCGCACCGGCAACTGCCTGCACCTTTCCGGCGGCATCTCCATCAACGGTGAGGATGCCTTCTACGGCAAGCTCGGCAAGGATGTCTCCGTGGAGGTGGGCCAGAAAGCCGCCGCCGCCAGCATCCTCAACCGCCTCGCCGTCGTCAAGGAGGAACTCGGCGGCTCCTTCGATGCCCTCACCAAGATTGTGGCCGTGAACGGCTTTGTGAACAGCGTGCCGGAATTCACGGACCAGGCGAAGGTGATCAACGGCGCATCAGACCTGCTGGTGGAGCTGCTGGGCCCGGCTGCGGCGCACTCCCGCTCCGCCGTGAGCGTGGCCAGCCTGCCGCTGGGCGTGGCTGTGGAAATCAACATGATTGTTGAGTTCGACCCCACCAAACTCTAACCCCGTTTCCCTGCGGCGGGAGGCCCGGCGCCACCCGCCGCAGGACAAACAAAACCATGGCCAGCATCGTCATCGGCATCACGGGCTCCATCGCCGCGTTCAAGGCGGCGGGCGTGGTTTCACGCCTGGTGCACCTGGGGCATAGCGTGCACTGCGTGTGCACCCCCACCGCGCTGCAGTTCGTGACACCGCTCACCCTCATGACCCTCTCCCGCAACCCCGTGACCACCACGTTTGAGGACGAGACGGAGGGCTGGGTGCCCGTGCATATCCAACTGGCGGAAAAGGCGGATGTGCTGGCCGTTGTTCCCGCCACCGCCAACACCCTGGCCAGCATGGCGCACGGCCTGGCCCCCAACGCCCTCACCAGCATGTACCTGGCCTACCGCGGCCCGGTGCTCCTCTTCCCCGCCATGAACTGCGCCATGTGGGAGCATCCCGCCACGCAGGAAAACGCCCGCACCCTGGCCGCACGCCCCCTGCACCGCATCATCGGCCCCGCAGAGGGCTCCCTGGCCTGCGGCTCCACCGGCAAGGGCCGCCTGGTGGATGAAGACCGCATTGTGCAGGAAATTTGCAGCGCACTCCCCGGGAACGCGCCGCTGGCGCGCTAAATTTCACCATTGTACATTGTACATTGTACATTGTACATCATTGCACATCCCCTAGAGCGCAGCAATCACCGCATCTCCCATCCCTGCGGTGCCCACCTTGGTTTCACCGGCGGCGCCGGTGGCCAAGTCGCCCGTGCGGTAGCCGGCGGCAATCACGCGGCGCACGGCATTGTCCACGGCATCGGCTGCGGCGGTCTCACGGCAGGTGTAGCGCAGCAGCATGCCCATGGAAAGGATTTGGGCAATGGGGTTGGCAATGCCCTGCCCCGCAATATCCGGGGCGGAGCCGCCGGAGGGCTCGTACAGGCCGAAAAAGCTCTCACCGTTGCCCTGGCACAGGGAGGCGCTGGGCAGCATGCCCAGGGAGCCGCAAATCATGGCCATCTCATCCGTCAGGATATCGCCGAACGTGTTTTCCGTGACCATCACGTCGAACTGCTGCGGGTTGCGCACCAGCTGCATGGCGGCGTTGTCCACATACATGTGGGTGAGCTGCACATCCGGGTACTGCGGGGCCACGGCGTTCATCACATCGCGCCACATCACAGAGGAGGACAGCACGTTCGCCTTGTCCACGCTGCAAAGCCTCTTGCTGCGGCCGCGCGCGGCCTGGAATGCCACGTGGGCAATGCGCTCCACCTCGCTCTTCTTGTACACCAGGGTATCCAGCGCCATGGTCTCGCCGTTGCGCTCGCCGTAGAACTTGGGCTCGCCAAAGTACATGCCGCCCGTCAGCTCGCGCACGCACAGAATGTCAAACCCGCCGGGTATCAGCGAATCCTTCAGCGGGGAGGCCCCCACCAGCTCCGGCATGCAGATGCCCGGGCGCAGGTTCGCATACAGGGAGAAATGCTTTCTGAGCGGCAGCAGCGCGCCGCGCTCAGGTCGCTCGTCCGGCGGCAGGGAATCCCACTTGGGGCCGCCCACGGAACCGAACAAGATGGCATCCGCCGCCTCGCACGCCGCCAGCGTTTCCGCCGGCAGGGCCTTGCCGCAGTTGTCGATGCCCGCTCCGCCCACATGGCAGGCCGTGCGCTCCGTGGAAAAGCCGAACTTCGCCTCCACCGCATCCAGAACCCGGAGCGCCTGCTCCATCACCTCCGGCCCAATGCCGTCACCGGCCAACACTGCTATCTTGTACGTGTTCATAATTAGGCAGAATCATACCCCTGCATGCCGGCGCTGTCAAGGGCGGAGGAAGGTGGCGAGTTCATGCAGGAAAGGGAGGGGGAGCCGCCTGCGGCGGCAATTAGGAAGAAGTTAGCGCGCGCTTTGCGCTTCATCCACACCACCTTCAAAATCCGCAGGGGCGCAAAATTCTTCGGGCACCGCACGCACACGCGCGAAAAAAGCGGCGGTATAAGCTTGCGGAACGGCAGCGGCGGTGGTACAATTCCGCCGAGCCCATGGGCTCCTTTTTTAATCAACCTATACGACTATGTCACTCGAATCATTCTTCAACCCGAAGAGCATTGCAGTGGTCGGCGTGTCCGACAATCCCTCCAAGCTTGGCGCCGTGGTGTTCAACAACATCATTGATGCCAAGTTCACCGGCAAGCTGTACGGTGTGAACCCGAAGCTGGACGGCAAGGAAGTGTACGGCAAGCCCTGCTACGCAAGCGTGGACAAGCTGCCGGAGGCCATGGACCTGGTGGTGATCCTGGTTCCCGCGCGATTCACGGAACCCGTGATCGACGCCTGTATCGCGAACCACACCAAGAACATTTCCATCATCACCGCCGGATTCGGTGAGGTGGGCGAGAAGGAGCTGGAGAAGCGCATTGCCCAGAAGTGCCTGGACAACGGCATCAACCTGCTCGGCCCGAACTGCCTGGGCCACATCTCCACCCCCAACAACCTCAACGCCTCCTTCGGCGATACCCCGCTCAAGGGCAAGGTGGCCTTCATCTCCCAGTCCGGTGCATACTGCTCCGCCATCATGGACTGGGCCGCCGGCAAGAACATCGGCTTCTCCCACTTCATCTCCATCGGCAACAAGGCCGCCATGGGCGAGGACGCCCTGCTGGCCGCGCTCAAGGACGACCCCGACACCAACGCCTTCGTCTTCTACCTGGAATCCCTCAAGAACGGCAAGAACTTCCTGAAGGTGCTCAAGGACGTGTCCGACACGAAGCCCTGCGTGATCATGGAGCCCGGCAAGAGCGCCAAGGCCCAGGCCGCCTCCCTGTCCCACACGGGCTCCCTGGCACCGAACTACCGCGTGCTGGAGATTGCCCTGCAGGGCGCCGGCGCCATCCAGGCGTACAATGACCGCGAGCTCTTCGGCCTGCTGGAGATTCTCCAGTACTGCCACCACAACGATTTCGGCGGCCAGGTGGCCGTGCTCACCAACGCCGGCGGCGTGGGCGTGCTCACCTCCGACCTCTGCGAGGAGGCCGGCCTGGATATCGCCCGCCCGAGCGAAAAGACCATCGCCGAGCTCAAGGCCAACCTCACCGCGGAGGCTTCCGTGGGCAACCCCATCGACGTGGTGGGCGACGCCCTGGCAGACCGCTATGAGAAGGCCCTGCGCGTGCTCTGCGAGAGCAAGGAGTACAAGAACATCCTCGTTCTGCTCACCCCGCAGCGCGTCACCGATCCCACCGGAACCGCAGAGGCCATCGTCAAGCTCGCCCCGCAGTACCCGGACATCAACATCTACGCCGTATTCGTGGGCGGTGCCCGCGTGGAGGAGGGCCGTGAGATTCTGCGCAAGAACCACATCCTCACCTACGAGTATCCGTCAGACGTGGTGCGCCTGCTCGGCCTGCTGAAGGGCCAGATGGCCTACCGCGGCAAGAAGCTGGCCACCGCAGAGATCGGCGAGCTCCCCGCAGAGCTCAAGAAGCAGGTGGCAGACGCCAAGGCCGCAGGCCTGGCTTCCCTCCCCCAGGTCACCGTGAACGCACTCATGGCCCACTACGGCATCGACTTCCCGAAGAGCGGCAACTTCACCGACAAGGAGGAAGCCCTGGCCTTCTGCAAGGCCATCTTCCCGAACGCCGTGGTGCTCAAGCTCTCCGCACCGGATGCCCTGCACAAGACCGAGATGAAGGGCATCTACCTGAACGTGAACGACGAGGCTTCCTTCAACGAGGCCTGGAGCGGCCTTTGGGGCTCCATTGAGAAATTCCAGCTCAAGGGCGCTTCCGTCCTCATCCAGGAGATGATCACCAAGGCTACGGAGACCATCATCGGCGTCAACAGCGACAAGAACTTCGGCCGCGTCATGGTCTTCGGCACCGGCGGCATCTACACCGAGGTGATGCGCGACACCACCATGCGTATCCTGCCCTCCGACGACTTCGCGGAGATGATCAAGGAGACCAAGGTCGGCAAGATTCTCAACGGCGTGCGCGGCGAGGCCCCCAAGGCCGTCGGCCCCCTTGCGGATACCCTCCGCAAGGTCCAGCAGCTCGTGCTGGAGGTCCCCGAAATCACTGCTATCGACGGCAACCCGGTGCTTGTCACCGCGGACCGCGCCGTGGTGGTGGACTTCAAGATGCTGCTCAAGTAAAGCGCATCCCAACCGCATTTGCAAGGCCGGCCCGGCACCGCCGGGCGGGCTTTTTTGCTCTGAACGCGAAAAAAATCCAAAAAAATTGGGAAAAAGCTTGACAAGGCAGGAAAGGAGGCGTATATTCCGCGCGTACCAATCGCGGGGTAGAGCAGCTCGGTAGCTCGTCAGGCTCATAACCTGAAGGTCGCAGGTTCAAATCCTGCCCCCGCAACTCATCAAGCCGCGCCCGATGGCGCGGCTTTTTCGTACCGTGACAGCGGCAATTTTTGCACCCCTGCCCTATACCCTTTGGGTTCTGGCGGTGGGGGTGCTGTTGGGGCCGGGGCGGTCCAGTTCATCCAGCAGGGCGGTGGCAAAGGAGCCGACGGTGGAGGCGCGGCGGGCGGCGCGCAGCCCTGCATCTCCCAAGATGCAGGATGTGGCCACGGCGGCATCCAGCGCGTTGGCGGAGCATGCCAGGCATGCGGCGCAGAGCGCGCCCATGGCGCAGCCCACACCGGCCACGCGGGTCATGAGGGGGTGCCCGCTGCGGATGGCGTACAGGGAGCCTCCGTCCGTCACGTAATCCACCTCACCGGTGACGAGGACCACGGCCTGAGTGCTGTCTGCGAGCTCTTGTGCAGCCTGCACGGCATCTGCGCTGGAGGCGGTGGAATCTGTTCCGCGGGAAGTGGCCGAATACCCGGCGAGGGCCAAGATTTCCGAAGCGTTGCCGCGGATGATGGCGGGGCGGCGCTTGAGCAGGTCCTTGCAGATAGCGGTACGGAAGCTCAGCACTCCCACAGCCACGGGGTCCAGCACCCAGGGCACGCCGCGCAGTTGCGCTGCTGTGGCCGTATCCAGCATGTGGGCGGCCTGGGCGGCGGAAAGCGTGCCCACGTTGAGCAGCACGCCGCCGCACCCCGCATCCATGAGGTTTTCCGCCTCATCACGGTCCTTGAGCATGACGGGGGCTGCCCCCACGGCCAAGAGCATGTTGGCGGTGATACCCTGGGCCACACTGTTGGTCATGGAGAGCACCAGGGGATGCGTGCTGCGGATTTCCGCCAGCACCTTGGCCGCCAGGCGGCGCATCTGCGGCAAATCTGCATTCATGGCTGGGAGAAGGCTTGAAGGATTTCCGCAGCGGCGGCGGCGGGGTCCGGCACACCGCAGATGGCGGAGACCACGGCCACGCCATCACAGCGGCCGGCGGCGCGGATTTCACGCGCGCGGGCGGCATTGATACCGCCGATGGCCACAAGCGGCAGCGGGCAGAGCGCGGACAGGCGGGCCCAGCCCTCCGCGCCCACGGCGGGAGCGGCATCCCCCTTGGTGGCTGTGGGAAACACGGGACCGCAGCCCACGTAGTCCACCAGGCTTGCATCCACGGCGCGCATCTCATCCGCGTTGCTTACGGAGAGGCCGAGCATCCTCCTGCGGCCGATGAGGCGGCGCACCTGTGCGGGCGGCATATCCCGCTGACCCACGTGCACGCCGTCCGCCTCCACCTCTAGGGCGAGACGGACATCATTGTTGACGATAAAGGGAATCCCGGCCTCCCCGGTGAGCGTGCGGAGTTGCGCGGCTTCATGCAGCATGGTGGCGGAATCCGCGTGCTCGCGGCGGTACTGCACCACGGTGGCACCGCCAAGAATGGCGCGGCGCACGGTTTCCAAGAGGCCGCAGCTGCAGCGTTCCGGGGCATCGGTCACCAAGTAGAGGCGCAGGCAGTCTGGAAGCGTCTGCATGGCGGCAATCAATCAAACTTCATGGGGGTGTACCCGGGCATGCCGTATTCCAAGATGATGGCGCACTCGGTCTCCACGCCCTCCATCTCCTGCTTGAGGAGCTCGCGCTTCATGTCCACAATGTTCTTGTTGCGCTCCAACACGGCATCCGCGCTATCAACGGGCGAGCTGCGGATAAACTCCATGCGCTTGGCCATGTAGCTCTGCCAGTGCTTGTACTCATCCACACTGTTGCGCAGGGCTTCAATCTTGCTCTTGTGCTCGCGCATATCCGCCTCCACCTTTTTCTGGGCAAGGGCGTAGCGCTCCTGTCCATCACGGAAGCGGCGCCAGGTGGTGAGACGCGTGTCCAGCGTGTAGCTGATGCTAAGGTTGAGGCGCGTATCCTTGCTGCTCAGGAAAGTACCGGAATACATACCGCCGCTGGAGCTGAAAAGCGAGGGGCTGTACAGGCTGGTGTTGATGGTGGGCAGGTACTGCAGGGCTATGCTGTACTGCTCCATGCGCGCACGTTCCAGCTCCAGCACGAACTTGAGCAGCACGAGCGGGTCCAGGCGGTCCAGGCGGTTGCGGTAGTCCGGCCAGTTGATGCGCGGCATCGTTTCCGGCAGGATGTTCCAGCGGGCATCCGCATTGCCCAGAATCTTGGCCACGTTCTGGTGGTAGTCCAAATCCTCCTTTACATATTCACCGGAGGGGGGTGCCGCCTTGCCGTCCGCGCCCGGCAGCTGGCCGTCCAGCTCACGCATGCGCATGGAAATCTCACGCTTGCGGACAGACTGGTAAAGCTTGGAAACGGCCTCCCGCTCCGCGCCCTCCATGGATTTCACGGCGGCAAACGCGCTCACCTTGTTGGCGTAGACACGGTAGGGCAGCTGCGTGAGCGTGGGCAGGAAGAAGTTGACGTTGAAATTGTTTGTCAGGTCGTTCCCGTTCCACTGGCGTGAAAGGTCCTCCAGGCTCTTGGTCATGTAGGCATAGTAGGAGACGGAGGGGATGAGGTCCGTGTACACGCGCAGGGTCTCACGGTCCGCATGCTTGACGCTGTTGCGGGCGGAGATAATCTCCGTGTTGTTGGCGCGCATCATGGAGATGGCCTGGTTCCAGGAGATGGTGCGCTCCGGGAGCTTGTCCCAGGTGGTAATCTTGGCGTAGCGGGCCTCCATTTTGGCGGAAGCCTTCTCAATGCGCTTGGAGAGGCTGCAGCCCGCCAGGGCCACTGCCGCCGCAGTCAACGCTGCACACGCTATCGTTTTCACGCGCACCATCATACCAAAACTTTGCGGCCTTGTCCACCGCCCGCGCGTGTATGACAGGGCCAGGGCGCGGGCAGGCATGGAATCCGACCCACGGCAGCAGACGGGCATGAAGGAAAACACGCCCGCCCGGCGGGAGGCCGGACGGGCGGAATGAATCAGTTGTGAAACAGCACTTACTCCGGCATCTTGCCGGTGGTGAAGTACTTTTCAATTTCCTCCAGGGTGCGGCCCTTGGTTTCCGGCATGAAGAAGGCAGCGGTGATGAAGTAGATCACCGTGAAGCCGGCCAGGGTGAAGAACACGCTGGAGTAGCCGTACGCACCCACCCACGGCAGGAAGGTGCCTGCAATGGTGGTGGAGACGGTTTGGTTGATGAGCAGGGCGATGGCCATGCCGTTTGCGCGGATGCGGGTGGGCATCAGCTCTGAGAGCGCCAGCCACACGCACACGCCCGGGCCCGCCGCGTAGAACGCGATGAAGACGACGAAGAAGGCGGTCACCAGCCAGCCGGTGAGGGGCGCGGGCTTCATGCCCACCTCGGCGCGAGACACCTCCAGGGGCTTGAGCAGGGCCTCATCCTTCACCATTTCGGATTCCGGGGTAAAGAGGGCATCCCATACCTTCACGTACCAGGCGCGGGCATCGCGGGCCATCTCAAAGGCAGGCATCACGATGGCGCGGTCCCCGTTGCTTTCCAGGCGCTGCAGGTCCTTCACCACCGCTTTCTCCTGCTCTTCGTCCTTCCAAGAGCCCTGCACCATCTTCATGCGGATTTTGTCGGAGAGGTTCTCAATGGCGGCCTCTTCCACCTTTTCAGCCTGTTCGGCCTTCATGCTCGTCTCGTAGGCCATCTGCGCGGCGGCCACATCCACGCTGCCCATGGCGGCATCTGCGTAGTCCAGGCCGGAGGCATCCTTGACGGAGGCAACGAGCGCGGCGCGGTCGAAGTATTCGGAAACGATCTGGTTGCTGCCGTCCCCCTGCTTGTAGGTGACAATCAGCTGCATGCCGGGCAGCACCTTGCCGTCCTGGATGAAGGCGGGGTTCTCAGGTGCGGAGCGCACGGCATCCTCCACGGAGAGCTTGAGGTAGGCTCCTTCCTTCACTTGCTGCTGCACGAACTCGGTCACGTCCACGCGGTCCTTCTCCAGGGAGAGGAACATGCCGCCCACGCCGGCCAAGCCGGCAATGATACCCAGCGTGCCCATCTTGAGCAGGAAGGTGCGGCCCTTCTTGTCCACTAGGGAAACAGCCACAATGGTCATGAGCATGTTGACCACCTTGATGGCGAGGTCTGCCCAGTTGGCGGTTTCGCCCTCCAGGCCGGCCTGCTGGAAGATCTTGACGGAGTAGTTCAGCACGGAGTTGATACCGGTGGCCTGGGTGCAGGCAAGCACCACCACGGCCAGGATGAAGGGAATCACATACTTGCGCTGCAGGAGGGAATCTCCCTTGGCCTGCGCGGCCACCTGGGCCTTCTGCTCCTCCTCTGCCTTGTCTGCGGCCTTCATTTCCGCCAAGATTTCCTTGGCGGCCTCCTCTCCGTTGTTGGCGGCGAGCGATATGAGAGCCTCGTCCTCACGGCCGCGGCGGTACAGCCAACGCGGGGATTCCTTCAGTTTGAACGCACCCAGGAACAGGATGAGGCCCGGCAGCGCGGAGCACCAGAAAATCGTCTGCCACGCCATGGACTTGTCCGCCAGGGAAACCGTCACGTCCGTGGCGGCACCCACCCAAGCCGTGGTGACAATACCCACCACAGAGGCGAACACCAGACCCACCGTGAGCAGGAACTGGAACATGCCCGTGCCCTTGCCGCGGGACTGCGCATCCAAGCATTCCGCCAGGTACATGGGCACCACCACGCCGACGAGACCGGCGGATGCGCCCTGCAGGAGACGGCCCGCCATAAGCATGGCGTACACGTTGTCGGAGAAGCAGATGACGGGAATGCTCAGGGTAAAGAGCAAGGCGGAAATGATGATGACCTTCTTGCGGCCCAGCCACTCCGCCAGCATGCCGGCGAAGAGCGAGGATATGACCGAGCCGAGCAGCACGGCCATGACCACGCCGGAAAGCTGGCCCAGCGTGTAGGTGGAGGTCTTTTCAATATACGGCAGGGCGGAGGCGATCACACCTACGTCGATACCGTACAGGAGGCCGCCCAGACCTGCCATAAACATCAGGTACCAGGCATAACGTTTCACAGAGGCGGACAATTCCGCCTTGGTAGAGTCTGTACTCATAACAAGGGCATTATACCACGAGCACCACCCGTGGCAACCCCAAAATGCGGGCCGGGCGCGTTAAACGCGCAACTTTCCGGCAACGCTTGGGGCCGGGAACTACGCCTCCCTGCACGGTATCAACGGCGCAGGACACCGGGGGTGCCGCTCACGCCGGTGCCGGAAATGGGGCGCACGGCAATGCGGTCACAGCTGCGCGCCACGTTGGCCGGCAGGGTAATGCGGGTGCAGTTGCCGGGGAGGATGTACATGGTCCACCAGCGGCCGCGGGAGCCCACCTGAATCACCCATTTGCGGACATCGTTGGCAGCGGACCAGGCCAGGGCGCAGCCCTGGGCGGTATCCACCCCCTGCACAGCGGGGCGGGCGGGCGCGCCGGAGCCGCACCAGGGCATGGCGGGCGGCAGGGCCAGCGTGGGATAGAGCTTGAGAAGTTCCGCCTGGATGCCGCCCTTGTTGGAGGCAATGGATTTCCAGCTCCAGAAGAGCTGGCCGCTTCCCTGGCGTGCAAAGCGGCGGGTGTAGCCTATCTGCTGCACAATCTCCCCGGCCCCGCGGCCGCCGAATTCCTTGCCGCCGATACGCACGGTGGCAATGCCGGGCCACACGGGGCGGCGGGTGTTCACTCCGCTCCACCACTGCATGAGCGCGGGGAAGCTCTGCGGCCCCTGGCAGGGCCAGTAGAGCTGCGGGGCCAGGTAGTCCACCCAGCCGTTGGCGAGCCACTTGCGGGCATCGCACGCCAAGTGCTCGTATGCGTTCACGCCGGCCTGCACGCCGGAGGGATAGCCCGGCTGCCAGATGCCGAAGGGGCTTATGCCGAAGCGCACATACGGCTTCACGGATTTAATCTTGCGGTAGAGGGAGGAAACGAACGAATCAATGGCCGCGCGGCGCTGGGCGGGGGTTTTGCCGTCTGCCACGTTGTGGTTGGGCGGGTAGGGGTAGAAGTAGTCGTCCAGGTGCACACCGTCGATGTTGTAGCGGCGCACCACATCCAGAATGACGTTCTGCACATGGCTCTGCGCGGCAGAGGCGCTGGGGTTGAGCATGGTGGTGCTGCCTGCGCGCAGCATCAGGTTGGAATAGCGCTGGGAAACATGCCCGCGGCCCACGGATTTGCCGCTCACCGTGGCGCGGAACGGGTTGAACCAGGCATGCACCTCTATACCGCGCTTGTGGGCCTCCTGGCAAGCGAGCGCCAGGGGATCGTACCCCGGGTTCACGCCGGGGCCGCTCAGCCAGCCGCTCCAGGGCTCCAGGGAGGAGTTGTACAGGGCATCACCCGTGGGGCGCACCTGCAGGATGATGGCGTTGAGATGCAGTTTCTGCGCGGTTTGGATGATACGCATGAGCTCCGCCTGCTGCGCGGCGGCAGAGAGCCCGGCGCGGGAGGGCCAATCCAAGTTGAACACGGTGGCCACCCAGGCCGCGCGGAACTCGCGCGCGGGCTCCGGCGCATTCTCGTTCACCTGCTGCCAGGCCTGCACCAACTGCGCTGCCGCCAGCAGCAATGCCATAAAGAGCTTCTTCATGCCTCAAGCATACCCCTTTCCGCCGTGCGTGTAAAGGGATTTGCGTTGCTGTATGCGGCAAGCAGGCTCAAACGCCGAGCTCTTGGAGGATGACCTCGCGGATGCGCTGCTGCACTTCCGGTATGGGGCCGTCAGCCTCGATACGGTGGAGCCAGGGTATCTCCATCTTGGAATAGACCCCGACCACGGCGGCCAGGAAATCCTCCCGCTCAAAGGCATCGTGCCCATTGCCGCGGGCGTTCATGCGCTGCAGGGCGGTCTCCACGGGAATGTCCAGCCAGAAGGCGGCATCCGGGATGGTGGCGAATTCCTCGTTCATCTCGCGCAGGCGCTCCACATTGGCACCGCTGGCACCCTGGTAGGCCATCATGGAAAGATAGTAGCGGTCCAGCAGCACCCATTTCCCGGCAGCCAGCGCGGGCTCGATAAAATCACGCACATGCTCGCGGCGGTCCTGCAGCAGGCATTCGATTTCGTCCTCCACGCTCAGGCGCTCGCCGGAGAGGGCGGCCTCCCGCACCTTCATGCCCCAGGGGCCGCGCGTGGGCTCGAAATCTGTTTCCACCTCCATGCCGCGCGCCCGCAAATAGCGCGCCAGCAAATCGATTTGAGTGGATTTGCCAGTGCCGTCAATCCCCTCAAAGACAATGAGGGAGCCCCTTAGGTGAGGTGATTCGGATTCCATGATGGGGGCACCTTACCACACACGCACGCACCCATCAAGCACAATTTCAGGCGCGAGCGCTCAATCTTCCAGGAACATGTCGCGCAGCTGTGCAATATCGTCCTCTGAAAGGCAGATTTGGTTGAGCAGGTAGTTCTGCATGGAGCCGTATTCATGCTCCACCAGCTGCAGGGCCTTGGCGAAACGCGGGGTGTTCACGCCCACGAAGGACAGCAGGGCATCCAGCGCGGCGGCATCGCAGCCCTCCTCCCGCAGCTGGGCGGAGAGTTGGTCCAGCAGCTCCTTGTAAAAGATGTTGGACATGTCGAAATCCGCGATTATCAGCTCCGTATCCGCACCGAGGGCGGCAAGCAGCAGGGCGGAGCCGATGCCGGTGCGGTCCTTGCCCTGCGCGCAGTGCCAGAGCACGGCACCCTCCGTGGTGGAGAGCACGCGGTTGAGGAAGGTGGCGTACTGCAGCTGGGTGAATTCAGAGAACAGGAGCGCCGGGTACATGCCGCGCGCCATGGCCTGCCCTTCATGGTGGCGCGCCAGCTCCAGGAAGAGGGTCAAGCTGTCGTCTGCGGCATCCTTGGCGGCGCGCATGCCGCCGCTTTTTTCCGCAGCACGCGCAAGGGCGCGGCCCACGGTGCCGCTCCACTCGTCCTTGGCGGGGTCCACGGCAGACAGCAGGATGCTGTCCGTTCCCTCCACGGGGCGGTCCGGTGAGCGTTCCACCTCTCCCTTGGTGCGAAAATCCACAATGTGGCGCAGGTTGTATACGTCCTTCAGGCGCGCCAGGTCTGCATCCGTGGCTTGGAAGAGGTTGCCGCTGCGCAGCAGCACGCCGTGGCGTATGCGGCGGCCGTCCGCCATCACATAACCGCCGAGCTCGCGCGCATTGGCCACGCCCTGGAGGCCGATGCTCTGCTGTTCAAAGGTGATTTTCTGCTGTTCTCCCATGCGGTGCGGAACGGGTGCGCCCCAGCATACGCCCCCGCAGGTGGAAAGTCAAGGGGGAGTCTTCATGTGAACACACATTGCTGCATGAAGCCAGGGCAAACGCATTAGGGTTGTGTCATGAGAAAACGTGTCTTAACACCTGAACGGAAAAGTCCTGCTGGAGCGCGGCGCGAGTCATCATGAGGTTGTAGGAATCGCGGGTGCCGGCGGTCTGCTTGTAACGCTTCAGGATGTTCCTTGCGAAGCGCACCAGCTTGGAAAAGTTTTCTGCGGAGTTGCCTGCGCGCTTCTGTCCGGCATCCTCGCGGAAGACGACATCGAGCACCCAGTGCAGACCGTTCTCGATGCCCCAGTGGGAGCGCACCCAAGAGGCGAACTTTTCTGCGCAGACATCTCGCAGGCTGGAGATATAGAGCCTGGATTCCGTTGCGAGCGGCCGGTTGTTGGTTTTGTCGTATCGGGTCGTCTCGATGCGAACGACGGCGGCGAGCCCCGGCCAGAAACGCTGTATATAGCACATGTCCCTAAACACGCTGGTGCGGCGCGTCTCCACCCTGCCGTGCCCCGCGTCGGTCTGCTCGAACACATCGTCGGGCTGTCCGTGCATGGTCAGCGAGAGGGCGTCTCCACGCATGGAGGACTGGTTTCCCTTGAGCGAGAAGATGTAGTCCGCCTTCTTTTCGAGGATCTTTGCGGCAATGTCGTACTGGCAGCCCATGGCATCGATGGTGACGATGGACCCCTCCAGGTCGAGCATGTCCAGCAGCTTCGGGATGGCTGTTATCTCGTTGCTCTTCTCGTCCACCTTGAGCTGTGCGAGCGAGAGGCCGCAGTTCGTGGCGTATGCGGTCACGATATGGGAGTATGCGTGGGAGTCCGGCGGGGCACTGCCCCTGATGGCCTTGCCGTCGATGGCCACAACGTCTGCGGGCAGGGTGGCGACGAGCTCCTTCACCCATCCTTGCAGGGCGTTCTCCAGCTGGGCCGGGTCGAGCATGCTGAACACGCGGTTGAAGGTGTCGTGGGAGGGTATGCCGGCGGGAAGCTCCAGGAATCGCTTGAGGAAATCGATGCGGAGCCTGCCGTACAGCTCGATTTCATTCCAGGTCCTCATCCCGGAAAGAACCGCCAGCACTGCAATTGCCAATATATCTATAAGTTTGTGCTTTTTGTTGAATCCTGTCCTGAAATCATCAACTTGTGACA
>JAZLHB010000110.1:0-46369 GCA_045616565.1 Akkermansia sp.
GTCCGCGCCATATGAAAGGATGCTTCAAACACACGCCAATGCCTGCCCCGCAAAGCGGGGCAATACGTAGGAACGCGCCCAAAGGGCGCGCTATATGTGGAGCCATTCCGATGGCGACTCAAAGTTAGCCCAGTGCGGAAGTCTGGGGGTAACCTGCGGGGTGGATGACATCTCCGGTTGCACGTTTCAAACCGCCTTTACTGACAAAAATCAAAGGAGGGGGCTTCAATTTTGGGCGATTTTCCTAACGATTGCCTATCAATGCGTAGAAAAAGACAAACTCAATCTTTGGGACACATGTGGAAAACAGGTGCATCCCGTTCTTGCCAGTCCGTGTGGAAAGGTGTACAATCTGAAGCATGAGAAGACCTTCCATACCCGGATTGGTGCTGGCGGACGGCTGGCTGGCACCGTACCAGCATGAGATACAGGCGCGCATGCGGCTGTATGATGCGCAGCTGCAGGGCATTTGCAGGCGCTACGGCTCCCTGCTGGAGTGCGCCAACGGCTTCACCCGCATGGGGTTCAACCGTGATGCCGCCACCGGGGAATGGGTGTACCGGGAATGGGCACCCGGCGCGCGCGAGCTCTATCTCATCGGCGATTTCAACTCCTGGGACCGCTCCGCCACACCCATGCACCGCAACCGGGATGGTGTGTGGGAGCTGCGCCTGCCCGCAGACGCCCTTCACCACGGAGACCGCGTGAAGGTGCACGTGGTGGGCGCGGATTTGGAGCGCCGCGACCGCATGCCCGCCTGGATCCGCTACACGGAGCAGGATGAGAACACCTTCGACTACTGCGGCATCATCTGGGAGCCCGCAGAGCCGTACAAGTGGGAGAACACGCGCTGGAATCCCGCCCGCGTGAAGACTCCCTTCATCTACGAATGCCACATCGGCATGGCGGGTGAGGAGGAGCGCATCCACAGCTACCGCGAGTTCGCAGACAACGTGCTGCCGCGCATTGCGGAGCTTGGGTACAACACCGTGCAGATCATGGCCGTGCAGGAACACCCGTACTACGGCTCCTTCGGCTATCACGTCTCCTCCTTCTTTGCGCCCTGCAACCGCTTCGGCACGCCGGAGGATTTGAAGCACCTCATTGACACCGCGCACGGGCTGGGCATTGCCGTGCTGCTGGATGTGGTACACTCCCACGCCGTGAAGAACGTGGCGGAGGGGCTCAACAACTTCGACGGTTCCGGCGGCCAGTACTTCAAGGCCGGCGAGCGCGACAGCCGCCACCCGGATTGGGACAGCTGCCTTTTCGACTACGGGCGCGAGGAGGTGATCGAGTTCCTGCTGAGCAACCTGCGCTGGTGGCTTCAGGAGTTCCGGTTCGATGGATTCCGCTTCGACGGCGTGACCAGCATGCTCTACATCCACCACGGCCATGAGCCATTCACGGACCTGGGTTGCTACTTCAACACGCAGGTGAACATGGAGGCCGTTACCTACCTGCAGCTTGCCGCCACCCTGGTGCAGCAGGTGCTGCCGGGGGCTTTCGCCATTGCGGAGGACATGAGCGGCATGCCCGGCCTCTGCCGCCCGGTGGACGAGGGCGGTTTCGGCTTCACCCACCGCCTGGCCATGGGCCTGCCGGACTACTGGATCAAGCTGCTCAAGGAGAAGAAGGACGAGGAGTGGAGCGTGGGCGATATGTGGTACACCCTCACCAACCGCAGGTACGGCGAATCCAACATTGCCTACGCGGAGAGCCACGACCAGGCGCTCGTGGGCGACAAGACCATTGCCTTCCGCCTGATGGATGCGGAGATGTACACCCACATGAGCTGCAACATGCAGAGCCTGGTCATAGACCGCGGCCTGGCGCTGCACAAGATGATACGCCTGGCCACGCTCGCCGCCGGCGGGGAAGGGTGGCTCAACTTCATGGGCAATGAATTCGGCCACCCGGAGTGGATTGACTTCCCGCGCGAGGGCAACGGCAACTCCTACAAGTACTGCCGCCGCCAGTGGAGCCTGGTGGACAACGAGCAGCTGCGCTACCGCTTCCTCAACGAGTTCGACCAGGCCATGCTGGAGCTGGCGCAGGATACGGACCTGCTCTCCACCCGCCCCGCGCGCCCGCTCAACATGGATGAGAACAACCGCGTGATGGCTTTCGAGCGCGGCGGCATGGTCTTTGTGTTCAACTGGAACGGCGAACGCGCCATACCGGACTATCTGCTGCCCGCACCCTCCGCCGGCGAATGGCGCGTGGTGCTGGATTCGGACGACACCCGCTTCGGCGGATACGGCCGCCAGGACCACAACGTCAACCATTTCACGGACAAGCACCAGAACCTTTCCCTCTATCTGCTGCCGCGCACCGTCATGGTGCTGGAGCGCGCCTACCACGGCGGAAGGTGAGTGCGGCGCACCGCAAGATTCCAAAGAAAACGGTCCGCAAGGCGTGCTGCCTTGCGGACCGGAATCTTTAACGGATGGGGCCTGCCCCTTACTGCTGCTTCAGGGAGGCCAGGAGGTTCTCCACCTCCGCCACGTTGCGCAGATGCAGGAAGCCCTGCTCATGCTGGCGCGGGAAATCGCTCATGTCCTTCACATCGTAGTCCAGCACGAGCTTGCCGCCGCCGTTGGCGTTGATCTCGTGGTCCTGCATCATGCCCACATGCAGCGGGTACTGCTCAATCACGGTGCCCTGCTGGTTGAAGACGAGCGCGCGCTTGTTGGAAAGGGCGTAGAAGGTAATCTTGCCCTTGCCGCGGCCAGCCTTCACGGAGCCTGCGGGGGTGCAGCCCCACACGGGGGATTCACCCTCCTGCATGGCGGCCTGGAACCACTCGCGCTGGTTGTCGGAAAGCTTGTCCCAGGCGGGAGTCTCCGGCACGGAGAGCGTGGCGGGCACGTTTTCCGCCTGCATCTGCTTGAGCGCAAGCTCGCGGATTTCATCCGCATTGTCCATGCTCAGGAAGCCCCAGCCGCGGTGGCCGGTGCGCCCGTCGATGTAGAAGAAGATGACATCGGCCTCGCCGCTGGGCTTGCGGTTGAGCACCTTGATATCCTTGATGCCCTTGTAGCCGGCACCGTGGATGCGGTAGCTGTGCACCTTGCGGTAGGCCTTGAGTGCGCGGTAGTTGGTGAGCACCACCGCTGTCTGAGAGAAGTTGCGGTAGACCAGGATGATATCCAGTATGGCAACCAGCACGGCAATCATCAGGAAAATCAACACGGCCATGGCTGCCCCTTCCGCCTTGTAGATGGCCACGAACAAGCATGCGGCCAAAACCAGCGCAAGCGCCACCACGGAGAAGATGGTCAGCATACGGTTGCGGCTGGGCGCAGAGCCCTGGCGCCCCTTCCAGATGATTTCCTCACCGGGCATCAAGTTCGCATCCACCATCTGGCGGATTTCCAATGCAAGAGTATCGTAATCAGCACTCATGCGGAAAGACTAACACATGGCCCTCCGTTTGTAAAGCCCAAACAATGCAAACGCGAGGAAACGCACGTGTGTCCCAAAGAATTTTGGGAACCTATCAATTCGGGTGGAGGGATGAATGGAACGCAAAGCGAATCTTGGAGATCCCGTTGCTCGTCTCTTGCCGCCTTTACTGACAAAATTCAAAGATGGGGGCTTCAATTTTAGGCAGTTTTCCTAATGTTTGCCCATCAACGCGTTGCAAATCAGCAATTCAACAGGAAACGCATGACCTACGGGGTAAGTGTGTCAATAATTCAAAAAATGATGGGTGCCCCCCCCCGCAGCGGCAATTGGGAGGGATTTTGAAAAATTGGCGCCGTTGGGGCGTGAAAAGGATGGGATTGCGCCGCTCCGCTATCCCGCCGCTTATTTTTCCAGGCGGGCGCGGAGGTTTTTGGAGTAGTCTTTGAGCGGGATGTCGTAGCCGGCTTGGGAGCGGGCGCGGAGTTGGGAGAGGGATTCACCCGGGCGGGTTTTGAGGCAGTTGTGGTTGTAGAGGACTTCCAGGATGCGGGCGTTGAAGATGGGTAGCAGGAGGCCGTGCTTGGGGAGGTCCTGCATGCGGTGGCGCAGGAGGTTCACATAGATGGTGGAGCAGTTGGCTGTGACGGTGTTGTAGACCCTGCCTGTTTTGTTGTTTGTTTCCGCAATGGCCAGGAGGTTGATGAACATGCGCAGGGTTTCCTCCGGGGTGACGTTGAGGGGGTAGAGGGAGAGGTCCTCGTGCCGGTAGTTGGTGCGCAGGGCGAAGATGTCTTCCTCTGTGCCGATGAGGTGCGCCAGGCCGTAGCATTTGTAGATGCCGCCGAGTGCGTTTTGCGCTGCCCCCTGCGGCAGGCGTGTTTCTGCGGAGAAGACGAGGTGGCGTCCATCCGCGAAGGCGAAGCTCACCATGGTGTGGCAGATTTCCCGGTGCCCGTCCCAGCGGCATTCCGCGTAGTCTGCGCCCACCAGGGTTGAGAGGTCGTAGGTGCGCGTTTCGTAGCGGGGTTGGAAATCATCTTCCGTGGTGTAGGAGAAGTTGCGCAGGTTGCGCACGGTGAGGATATCTCCATCCAGCGAACATTCCGGCAGGTGTTTCCACGGCTGCTCCCAGGGCCCCCTGGGGTTGGGGAGCAGCTGGTACATGAGCAGGCAGAGCAGGAAAAAGACCCACAGCCAGGTGCGCAGAAGGCGCTCCTTGCGGCGGTGGGCAATCCACACGGCAATGGCCGCCAGCACCAGGGCGGGGATGATACACACGGGCTGGAACACCAGCAGCCCCACCGCCCAGAGCACGCCGAGCGCCAGCACGGAATCGCCGAGAAGGCGTCCTGCCCGTGTGAGGATGCGCAGCGCGGCGGCCATTCTTCAGAACTTGATGATGATGGGCATTTGTGGCTTGCCGCCGGGCTCCAGGGCACGCACATCTGCCGCGTTCACCCAGCCGCGGATGCCGGTGAAGGTCTCCACATAGCTCCATTCCGCGCGCGTGGCCAGCAGGTGGACGGGGGTGGATGCGGGCAGCGCGACCACCGCCGCGCCCTCTGCATCCGCAGAGCTGCGTGCCGTGGTGGCATTGATAACGTAGGCCACATCCGCCGGGGGCAGGGCGGAGATATGCGGGGTTTCGCGCGTGCCGTAGTACACCCAATCCGCCGCGCAGAGCAGGCTGAGCAGGGCGGCCAGGGCGGTGCAGGCGTGCAGCCAGGGCTTGTGCGGCTCCCGGCGGCGGTAGACGAGCAGGGCAATGCAGAATGCCAGCACGGCGGTGCAGATGACGGTGGCCACCCAGAGCTGGCTCACGTTCAGGTAGGTGAAGGCGTCATCCGCAGCGCTTCCGGCGGGCAGGATGGCGCCCTCCTTGCGCTGGATGAAGGCCAGGTTGGCGCGGGCCTCCGCAAAGGAGGGGTCTATCTGCAGGGCCTTGGCATAGTGGTAGGCGGCCTCCCCGCTGTGCTTGAGGCGGTATTCGCAGTTGCCGATGTTGTAGGGGATGGCGGGTGTTTCCGGGGATTCGGCGGCGTAGGATTTGAGCGTTTCGATGGCCTTGCTGAACTGCCCGGCCTCATAGGCGTTCGCGGCATCGTCTCCCGCCGCCATGCTCACGGGCAGCAGGGCCGCCAGCAGCAGGGCGGCGGTGGTGCCGATGCCCGCCAGCGCCTTGCGGATGGCGCGCAGCATGCGCTCGCGGTCGCCGGGGGTGAGCTCCGTGTGGGCATCCGGGCGGAAGGCCTCCACATCCCGGCGGTTGAGGATATCCTGCAGCTCCGGCGTGATGTCCTTGGCCGCCACATGGGATTCAATGTACGCCCCCGCGCCCTTGAGGAAGGCGAGGGCATCCGGGGTCTTGGAAAGGGAGTCCAGCTCCTTGGCGAGGGCGCGCTGCCCGGCCCCGGCCTCCAGGCGGCGGGAGAGGGCGCGGCAGCCCATGAAGCCGAAGAGCGTGATGGCCGGCAGATAGAGCAGCAGCCACAGCCAGCGCGGCAGGTTCAGGATGCCCGCGTACTCGTCCGCGGGGATGAAGCCGTAGATATCCACCATCTCCGCCACGGGCACGGTGCCGGCGGGCGGGGGCTCCGCAGCGGCGGCGGCTTGGATTCCGGAGCCGCTGGAATCCGTCTTGCGCCACGGGAGGGCAATGGGCGCGCTCAGCGCCTGGCGGTATTCCAGAGACTGCGGGTCAAAGTAGCTGAAATGGAAGGCGGGGATGCCGCTCACCTCCACGGTGGGGCGCATGAGCCGGGTGAATACCACGCCCTTGGGCTGGCCGTCTGCACCCACAATGAGCTTGCGTGTGGCGGGCACGAGTTTCCAGCTTTCCGCATCCTCCGGAACAGGGGTGGAGATGGTGTCCAGGTTGCCTGTTCCCAGCACGGTGATTTCCACCTCTGCGGCCTCGTTCATGGCCAGGTCCTCCGCCTTGGTGGCGGTGGTGATGCGGTATTGGCCCACGGCCTTGGCGTAGTCTGCCGGGGTGCCGGGGGGCAGGGGCAGGGCGCTGGTGCTGAACACGGGCAGCTTCACCTCCACCTGAGAGGTGGAGAAGAAGCCGCGGTTGAGCACCACGGGCACGCTGCCGGTGATATCTGCGTTGCCCTCACGGAAAGGCGTGTAGCTGCCGGTGCAATCTGTGGTAAGCCAGTTCTTGCCCTTGGCGTATGCGGTGGTGTTGGGGAAAAGGGCGTTGTGCACCACGGCGGCCACGCCCTCCACCGGGGCGCGGAAGCTGCCCGCGCGCACGCCCACGGAATTGAACTGCGGCGGCACCGGCATAGCGCAGCCGGAAGGCATCAGGAACTTCATGGCCACCTTCACCTCCTGGTCCACGTAGCCGTCTCCCTCCACATAGGGATGCCACAGCACGCCGTGCTGGAACGGCTCGTTCTGCCATATGATTTTGCTGGTGGAGGCCACGGGGAGCGCCGGCACGCTCACCTTCACCTTGCGGCCGTCCTTGTACTCCACCTCCAAATCCTTCACCTCAACGGTGCCGGGGGCATCCGGGGTGACAACGATGGGGTAGACCTCTGCATTGCGGCGCTGCGGGTCTGCGGGGTTGGGGCCGCTCTGCGGCTGCTGCAGCTCCACCTGCGCGTGCTGCACGGCGGGTTTGCGCTTCACGAGAAAGAGGTCTCCCTGGATATCCGGGTCTATGAGGTAGAGCACCACCTTTTCCCCCGGCAGGGCCACGCCGGTGGACCACAGGGGTTCTATTTCTGCCATGAGCCGCCCCGCGCAGAGCGCGAGCATGCCGATGATGAGTGTTGCAATGTGTCTGTACATGTGGAAAGGTGTGCGTTTTAGTAGTCCTTGCGGGGCTTGCGGACGGTATCTGCGGGGGCGTGCGGGATGGGGGAACCCTTTTCCTCGTCCAGGTGCATGTGCAGCACATCTGCGGCGGATTGGCGGGACTTCTCCTCCTCCGACATGGAGACGGGCTTGCGCTCTCCGTCCTCCTTGTCCTGCTTGCGCGGCTTCTCCTGCTTTTGGTCCTTTTGATCCTGCTTGTCCTTGGAATCCTGGTTCTTGTCCTGATTCTGCTGCTGCTTATCCTTTTGGTCTTGTTGCTGCTTGTCCTGCTTCCGGTCCTGTTGGTCCTGCTTGTCCTTGGAATCCTGCTTGTCCTTGGAATCCTGCTTTTGATTCTGGTCCTGCTGTTGGCGGTCTTTCTGGTCCTGCTGCTGCTGTTGGTCTTTCTTCTGGTCCTGTTGGTCCTTGGAATCCTGGTTCTGGTCCTGATTCTGCTGTTGCTGTTGGTCCTGCTTGTCCTGCTGGTTTTGTTGTTGGTCCTGGTTCTGCTGTTGCTGTTGCTGCTGTTGTTTCAGGCGTTCAATCTCCTCCTCCAGGTCCTTGATGAGCTGTTTGATTTTTTCGATATTCTTGGAGGCGGCGGTCAGGGAAGGGTCTATTTTGAGCGCGCTCTCGTAGGGGTGGATATCCTGCTTGAGCTCTGCCACAATCTTTTCCAGCTCCTCAATGGAGGGCTGCTTGGGGCCCTGCTGCGCGGCGGGCGCGGCATCGTCGTCCTCCTCCGGGTCGGTGGAGGTCTGCTCCGCAGCCGTCTCTCCCTCACCATAGAGCTTTCGGAGCTTGTCGATGGTGGCGTTGCTGCGCACGTTGCCGATTTGGTAGAAGGCGGCGGCCTGAATCTGCGGGTCGTCATCCAGCAGGACGGAGGAAAAGGCCTCCCCGGCCTTGGCATCGTCCTTGCCCTCCAGCGCCAGGCCGGTTGTATACGTCAGCACAGAGGCTGCATCCGGCACGGCATGCGCCGCCGGTGCGAGCAGCAGCAGGGCCAGCGCCGCCGCCGCCCCGCCGCGCCTGGGCAGCCGCCATTCCGTGGCCGCCAGAATGGCCGCCAGCAGCAGGGCCAGCGCCGCCCACGCAAACCAGGGGAAGAGGTCGTTTGGCACTTTGTTGGTGGAGACGTTTTCCTCATGCTTGTCAATCTTGCGGACAGCGTTGCGGGTGAAGGCGGCGAGGTCCGTGTTGGAATCCAGCACGGCGAAATCGCCTCCGGTGGCCTCTGAGAATTTGCGCAGGGCTTCTGCATCCAGCTTGCTGATGACATGCTTGCCGTCCTCATCCTGCCAGAGGCCGTTTTCCCCCTTGGGATCGGGGATGGGCCCGCCGGCGGCGGTGCCCACGCCCACGGTGATGACCAGCAGTTTGTTCTTGCGCGCCTCCTCCGCCACGTCAAGGGAGGAGCCCACGGTGTCCTCGCCGTCGCTCAGCAGCACGAGGGCGTTGGTGCCGTCCGGCGCGCTGCGCTTGAAATCCTGCATGGCGCGCTTGAGCACCAGGCCGAAATTGGTGCCGCCGGTACCCGCCCAGTTGCGGTTCACCTGCTCCAGCGCATCGCGCAGGGCGGTGTGGTCGTAGGTGAGCGGCACCACCAGGTCCGCGTCCCCGGAAAAGACGATGAGGCCGATTTTGTCCGCCTTGAGCGTGTCAATCAGCTCGAACGCGGCGGCGCGGGCCTCCTCCAGGCGAGAGGGCTTCACATCCTCCGTCTCCATGGAGCGGGAGATATCCAGGGCAATGAGGAGGTTGCGGCCTGTGGAGAGGCCGCCGGCCTCCCTGAAGCCGTTGATGGGGCGGGCCAGGCCTGCAATGGTGCAGGCGAGTGCCAGAATGCAGAGGGTGGCGGGCAGCAGGCTGCGCCACGCCGGGCGGTGCGCCACCAGCTCCGCCGCGTGCTCTTGGGAGACCAGCTGCATCCACCCCTTGCCCGTTTTGCGGCGGGCGGCAAACACCAGCACCGCCAGCAGGGCCGGCAGGAACAGGAACCAGAGAATGTGCGGGTAAAGGAAGCTCATGGCGGGGTCTTACGGTGCGGGGCGCGGGCGCGCAAAGCATATGGCGGTGCCGAGCAGCAGCAGCAGGGCCGCCGCCCCCAGCGGGTACATGAAGAGCTCCTCATAGCTCACGATGGTGCGGCGCTTGGCGTCCGTTTTCTCCAGGTTGTCGATAATCTGGAAAGCCTTTTGCAGCTTGGCGCCACTGCTGGCGCGGTAGTACCTGGCGCCGGTGGAGTGGGCTATTTCCTTGAGCGTCTTCTCATCGAAGGTGTCCACATCTGCGGTGTAGCGGGAGATGCGCTCATCCATGCCGATGGCGATGGTGAAAATCTTGATGCCGAGCTTGGCGGCCTGCTTGGCGGCTTCTATGGGGGTGATGGAGCCCATGTTGCTGGCACCATCCGTGACCAGGATGATGATTTTGGATTTTGTTTCCGCGCGCTCGTTGAGGCGTGTGGCGGCGGTGGCAATGGCGGTGCCGATGGCCGTGCCGTCCTCCTGGATGTAGCCGGGGCGCACCTGCCCGCTGAACATGTCCTGCGTGGCCAGGTAGAACTGATCGATGATGTAGCCCACGATGCCGTGGTCCAGCGTGAGCGGGCAGCAGAGCTTGGCCTTGCCGGCAAAGGCCACCAGGCCGATGCGGTCGTTCGGGCGGCCGCCGATGAATTCCTTCATCACGTACTTGGCGGCGGTAAGGCGGTCCACGCGGCGGTTGGCGGAGCGTCCGCGGTCGTCCTGCACCTTGAAAATCATATCCTGGCTGGCCATGGAGCCGGAGAGGTCGCAGACCATCATGATATCAATGCCGCTGACCTTCTGCTCCTGGAACTCGTTGCGCCACTGGGGGCGGGCCAGAGCGAGCAGCAGGGAAACCGCGCCCAGCACCAAGCATACCGCGCCAATGCGCCCCGCAAGCGTGGAGGGCTTTTTGAGCAGCTTTGCAATGAAGGGCACGCAGGGGTACACCACGCCGGACATGGTGCCGGGGCGCCGCCGCAACAGCAGCAGCGGGATGAGCAGCAGGAGCAGCCACAGCAGGTGCGGCGCGCCGAACATGAACTCCTGCACGGCATCCGCCTTCTGCGCGGCGGCCAGTATGGCGGGGTGGGCGGCTGTCATGATGCGGGCTCCTTTCCATCCGCCTTTTCGGCGGCCAGGCGTTCCTGCTCCCTGGAGATGCGGTTCACCAGTTCCCTGGCGCGTCCGGTGAGCTCGCGCACCTGTGCCAGGGTGCCGTCTGCGTTCCCGGCGTACTTGTAGCGCACCAGGTCGTCGAAGAGGTCGCGCGTCTCGTTCTGGCAGCTCAGCGGCACGCCGGAGAGGGAATCCATGCGCTGGGTGAACTCCTCGTGCGTCTCGTACAGGGATGAATCATGTGCCTGGCCCTCCAGGAAGGTGCGCAGGATGAGGGAGACGCGCAGGCTGCACTCGCGGAGGGCGGGCATGTCGTCCTCCACGCGGGAGAGCGCGGCCAGCGCCACCTGTTCATGGGTGGGGGGCGGCGTGGTTTGCGCGGCGCGGCGCTTGCGGATGATGTGCACCACCAGCCAGGCGATGAGGCCCAGCACCACCAGCGCGGCAATGCCGCCCCACAGCAGGTACTGCATGAAAACGGCCTGCACAAAGCCGTCCGCCGGAATGTCCGGCTCCAGCTGAGGGATTTTATCCAGAATGTTCGGCGCGGGGTTCATCTTAATGCACAATCAGGCGGCTGCGGCGTGAGAAAAGACTGCGCAGGGGCGGTATGAAATCCTGCGTGGTGGAGAGGTCCAGCATATCCACCCCCAGTTGGTTGAAAACGTTCTTCCACTTGACGCGCTGGGCCTGCACGGCCTGGGCGTGGGCCTCCCGCACGGCACGGTTGCCCAAATCCGCCTCCAGCAGATTGCCGCTCTCCGGGTCTCTCAGGTATACGCGGCCGGCATCCGGCAGGGCGAGCTCCAGCGGGTCGTTGATGCGCACGGGCACCAGCTCGTGCTTGAAGTTGAGCTTGCCGGCGGCGCGCTTGTCCGCCTCGTTGAAAAAATCGCTCATCAGGAAAACCATGGCGTGCTTGCGCTGGGTGCGCAGAATCTCGTTGGCAATGTCGTCCATGGTGTCGTCTTTCCCTCCTGGGGGTGCGGAGAGGATTTCACGCACAATGCGCTGGCACTGCTTCATGCCCTTGGCGGGCGGCAGGTAGAAGTGGGGCTGCGTGCCGAAGAGCAGCAGACCCACCTTGTCGCTGTTGAGTGCGGCACTGTGGGCCAGCACGGCGGCAATGCGCGCGGCGTACTCGCGCTTGGTGTCCGCCACGCCGCGGCTGGCGTAGGTCATGGAGCCGCTGGTGTCCACCGCCAGCAGGAGCACCTGCTCGCGCTCCTCATGGAAGGTGCGCACGTAGGGCACGCCAGTGCGCGCGGTAACCTTCCAGTCGATGAAGCGGGGGTCGTCTCCGGGGATGTATTCGCGGAAGTCGTCGAAGTCCAGGCCCTGGCCGCGGAAACCGGAGCGGTACTGCCCGGCAAAGGTGGCTGTGGTGAGCCTGCGCGCCTGCAATTCAATGCGGCGCACCTTCTGCATGATTTCCTGGGTCTTGTCCATGGGCGGCTTCTTCTCCTGTCCAAACGCGGCGGCGGCTTACGGCACGGGCACCTTGGAGAGGATGCTGTCTATCACGTTGTCGCTGGTCTTGTTGGCGGCTTCCGCCTCGTATGAGAGCAGGATGCGGTGGCGCAGGATATCGTGCGCCAGGTCCTTGATATCCTGCGGGGTCACATAGCCTCGGCCGCGGGTGAAGGCGAGCGCCTTGCCGGCGAGGGCCAGGTTGATGGTGGCGCGGGGTGAGCCGCCGGCGCGCACCATGCCCTCCAGGCGGGAATCTATGCGTTCCGGGCTGCGCGTGGCGCGCACCAGGTCCACAATGTAGCGCTGCACGGCGGGATCGATGAAGATTTGGTTCATCAGCTCGCGGGATTCGTTGATTTCCTGCACGCTCACCACGGGGGATGTGGCGGGTGCGGCATGCGTGCTGCTCATCATCTCCAGCACCTTCAACTCCTCGTCGCTGCTGGGGTAGTCCACCATCACCTTGAAGAGGAAGCGGTCCAGCTGGGCCTCCGGGAGCTGGTAGGTGCCCTCCTGCTCAATGGGGTTTTGCGTGGCGAGCACCAGGAAGGGGTCCGGCAGGGGGTAGGTGGTCTCGCCGAGCGTCACCTGGCGCTCCTGCATGGCCTCCAGCAGGGCGCTCTGCACCTTGGCGGGTGCGCGGTTGATTTCATCCGCCAGGATCAGGTTGGCGAACACCGGGCCCTTCTTGGCCGTGAACTGGCGCGTATCCGGGTTGTAGATCATGGTGCCCAGCAGGTCCGCAGGCAGCAAATCCGGCGTGAACTGAATGCGGGAGAAAGCCGCCTGCATGGTGCCCGCCAGCGCCTTCACGGAAAGCGTCTTGGCCAGGCCGGGCACACCCTCCAGCAGCACGTGCCCCTTGCAGAGCAGGCTCAGAATCAGGCGGTTCACCAGCTCCTGCTGGCCCACCACCACCTTGGCCATCTCTTGTTTCACGGCGCTCACCCAGCCGGATTTCCTGGCAATCATCTCATTGAATTCCTGTGTATTCATAACGGTGCTTATGCGGGGAATATTACCATTCTCCCGCAGTTTTTCAAGGAAATGACGCGGCATGCACGGGTTTTGTTCAAAAAAAACCACCCGTTCGGCGCGTGATGGCCTGTGGGGGTGGAATCAACAGTAGAAATCCTCCTCTGAAAAGACGCGGTTCTTGGATTTCTTGGCGCGCAGGAGCTGTTTGCAGCGGATTTTCAGGTCGTTGTCGAAGGTGAAGCAGAAGGTGCGCTTGTGCGTGAGCATGTATTCGATGAGCTTGGGGTCCGCGTAGGAGTCATCCGCATCCTTGGCGGAGCTGATGCGCATCTCCGGCGTCTCGAAACGGGCATCCCCCAGCTGGTCCATCATCAGCTCGATGCGGTTGCGGGCCAGGCGGGCATCCCGCGCCTTGTCCGGGTTGCCGCTCTTGAGGTGGCGCATCACCTCCTCGTACACCGCGCCGTGCACCACAATACGCCAGTCACGCTTTTCCGCATTGTGCTGCAGGTAACCGAACCAGCTGCGGATGATATCATCCGGGCACATGAGCACATTGGTATCCAGCAGCAGGGTGGCGTGGCCGGGTATGTTGCGCCACACCGGCTTGTCGCACTTGGCCTGGTGCGCGTTGAAAGGCGTGCGGTTGCTGCCTTGGCGCTCCTGCTGTTGGCGGGCGGGGTTGCGGGCGGGAATGTTGCGCCTCCTGGGGGCTTTGCCGCGCCGCAGCTCCAGCATGACATAGATGTGGACAAAGAGCGCGAGAGCACCCACAAATATCCAGACGGCGGGCTTGCCGGCGGAGAGCTTGAGCAGTTTTGCGTAGTGCAACCCCAGCGATATGGCAACAAACGCCACCGCCAACCGCGTGACGTGGTACAGGAATATCAGGAGGTTGCGGTCTGCGCGGCGCATCGTCCCCGTATTCTAACATGCCGGACCGGGTATAGCAAGGAAAAGGATTCTCTTCACCTGCGGGCGACGTGAAAAATTGTGCTTGTCCTCACATTCCTCCTGAGATAGAATATTCGCGTATCACCACCAACCCTTATGGCTTCTCAGGAAAGAAATTCCCTTTCGTTTCATTTGGAGGGAACATGCGCCGATGGAACACAGCTTTCACTGGCTAGCATGGAGCCTGCCCTGCTCAAGAGGTACTTGGATTGCTGGTGCAAGCTCACGGAAAAGGACAAGACTGCCCGCATTTCGCTGCAGGAAGGCTCTCTGGTTGCCAATCTCACCATGGTGAACTCCCTTTGGTCTGCCCTCGTGGCAGATATCTCCAACATCAGCCAAGGCAACTATTCTGCCCTCAGTCCTGCCAACCGGGATGCCTTGATTAAGATGACCACCCTTGCACAAAGGGACAACCTTCAACTTTCTGTCTACACCCCTCAGGGTGAGATTTACAATGCCTCCACAGCAACCGCGTGTGTACCTGCCGAAAAAGTGGAGGTGGATGAAGAAACGGAAATCGAAGGACTGGTAACGGATGCCGGCGGCAAGTCCAGCCCCAATATCCACATCGTCGGCAAATCCCGTGTATACATCGTTTCAGCAACCCAGAAACAACTCTCCCTATTGAGTACCAACATTCTCTACAAGCACATCTGCATGCGAGTGAGCTACAAGTACAACGTGCTCACAGATGAGTGCAGCAATTACAAACTCAAGGAAATTGTAGACACCACCCCCATCAGCAAAGAGGCCATGAAACAACTTGTGGCCCGCGAAAGCATGCTATGGAAAGATGTAAAAAATCCGTTGGAGTGGCTCCATGCCTATAGGGGGGAGACTGAATCATGAAAGCGATGGTTGATACTTGCGTGCTCATCAACATTTTCGATAAGCATGGCAATCTCCACGATTACGCACAGCAATGCCTGGATTTCCTTTTGGAGAATAAGTGCCGCCTTATGGTTTCCTCTCTTTCCCTAGCTGAATTCGGTGTCAAGGGAGATATAGCGGGGGTTCTTCAATCCAAGGCTTTTTTCACACTCGCCTATGGTGTGAGAGCCGCCATGCGGGCGGCGGAATTCACCAGACTCACCGCATCTGACGATGCTAGGCAAAACTTGCGTACGCAGGATAACGCGCGCAAGGTCATCGCTATCGATACGCAGATTATCGCCCAGGCCGCATGCGAGGAGGCCGACTTCATTCTCACTGCGGATGCCAACACTTTTGCCAAAACCGCGCTATACCTCCAAACTCGCGGCAAACTGCCGGCAGAGATCATCCTGTTGGATGAAAACGCACTTGCGACGCTGAAAAACAAGGTTAATCCTCCCTCCGGCCCTTCCAGACTTGCAGAAGACAGCAACGAAGAGCAGGGGGTGCTTTGGGTTGATTGATTTTCTGCCAGCCCCGGGATTTTGTGTGTGAACACACAAAAAAGGCCCTCATTGTGAGCCAAAATGGAGGCTCAGTGTATGGTGTCCTCGGAAATTAGGACAGTCGTCTAAGCCGGAAATAGAGGCTGCTTCTGGCCGAGGATGATGAATTTTGAAAATTCGGTGCCTTGGACGCCGGTGATTGAGATGGAGGGGTGGGAGCAAGGCACAGGCCGGCCCAGAGGCCGAGGCCGCAAAAGAGGGCGCAAAGGGCGGCTGCTGCCATGGCGCGGGACCACGGGAACTTGCGGGTGAAATGCACCTCGTTCATGGTGCCGAGCACCAGCACGGTGCCGCAGATGCCGCCCGTCACATAGACGGGCAGCTCCATCTGCGAGAGGAAAAAGCCCGCACCCATGATGAGCATGGTGAGCTTGATGGCCGTGAGAAACGCGGGCTTCACCAGGCGGTAGGGGTCCACGCACCACACGGCGGCCGCGCATCCCACCACGGGCAGCAGCATGAAATAGAGCAGCAGGAGTGGGGCTTGTGCGGGCATGCGGTTTCAGGCGGCTCAGGCCAGGTTGCTGCGGTCTTCCTTGAGCAGCTCGGCCTCCCGCTTCACGCGCACCTGCAGGTCCGCCAGGGCGTTCATGTAGTAGATGTACGCCTCATACGGGGAGGGGTAGGGGGTGAAGCCGTTGGTCTTTTCCATGTAGTGGAAGTGGTCTGCGCTCTGCAGCTTGCGCCACACGTGGATCATGTCGCGGTCCTGGCTGGCCTTCACGGCGGATTCCAGGTCGTAAATCTTCTTGATGGCCTCCTGCTGCATGACGTTGCCGTTCCACTGGGTGGTGGTGCCGAAGGTGGTGCAGGAAGTGGGGTTGGGGCAATCAAGCGTGCCGGTGGAGCGGAAGCGCTTCACGGCCTTGCCGGGCGTGGTGAAGGTGTCTCCGTTGAACAGCACCGCCATAATCATGGTGCGCCAGAACTCGAACACGCCGGTGGCGTCCGTCTGGCGCTCGCCCAGGGTCTCGTAGTCCAGGGAGAGGTTGACCACCTGGCCTTCCTGCTCGGTGAGCCAGTTGGCGAAGGTGTACGGGGAGAGCGGGTATTCGCTCCAGGAGGGGTCCACGCGGCGGTGCGCCAGGTCGTTGGAGAGGTGGCGGTTGCGGACGATGGTCTTGGTCTTGGCGATGAGCGGAGCGCACTGCAGGTCGTTGACGTGGCGGTTGCTCATCATGCGGCTGTTGCCGTCTGCCATGATGCCCTTGAATCCCATATCGTATGCCTGAGCGGCAATGGCGTTGGAGTAGAGCATGCCGGTGTTCCAGAGCACGGTGGGTTTCTGGCCGAAGAGCTCCTGGATGAGGTCCATGTGCTCGTTGACCTGCTGGGCGAACTCGTCCGGGGAATAGAGGGAAGCCAGGGAGGCGTAGTACGGCATGGCCAGGAACTCCACGCAGCCTGTCTCCGCCAGCTCCTGGAAGGAGGTGATGAGGTCCGGGCGGTGGTACTTGGCCTGCTCCAGGATAACGCCGGAAAGGGCGAGCGAGAGCTTGAACTTGCCGTCGGAAAGCTCGATGAGCTGCTTCATGAGGCGGTTGGCCGGCAGGTAGCAGCGCTCTGCCACGGCGGAGAGCACGCGGCCGTTCAGGTTGTCGTCCTCATAGAAGGCGTGCTCGCCGATCTTGAAGAAGTCGTAGGGAATCAGGCGGTTGGGCTGATGCGCGTGGAATGTGAGGGAAATGTTCATGCTGTGAGTAGGGGTTGTAGGTTTACCATCCAAGGACGTGGTGATAGACGCGGATCATCTTGTCAGCGGCGGTCTCCCAGCTGGAGTTGAGGATATCCTGGGCGCTTTCCGCAGCCACCTTCTTGTAGAGCTCCTCGTCCGTGGTGAGGTCGATGATGTGCTTGGCCATCATGTTGACATCCCAGAAATCGGCCTTGAGTGCGCCCTTCATCACCTCTGCCACGCCGCTCTGCTTGGAGATGACGGCGGGAATGTTGAACTGGGCGGCTTCCAGGGCGGAGAGGCCGAAGGGCTCGGAGACGGAGGGCATGCAGTACACATCCGTCATGGAGAGCAGCTCGTTCACCTTCTGCTTGTTCAGGAAGCCCGTGAAGTGGAACTTGTCGCCCACGCCGTGGAATGCCCCGGTCTCGATGAGCTGGCGGAGCTTCTCGCCCGTGCCGGCCATCACGAAACGCACGTCGTCCGTCTGTTCCAGCACCTTGGCTGCAATCTGCAGGAAAAACTCCGGGCCCTTCTGGGCGGTGAGGCGTCCCAGGAAGAGCACCAGCTTCTCCGGGAACTTCTTCTTGCTGTGGAAGACCTTGACCGGGTCTGCACCGTTGTGCACGGGGAAAATCTTGCCGGGGTTGATGCCGTAGTGTCCGGCGGCCACCGTGCCGGTGTACTTGGAGACGGGGATCACCGCATCCGCCTGCTCCATGCCGTATTTTTCGATATCGTAGATCCAGCCGCGGGCGTCTGCGCCGGCGCGGTCGAACTGGGAAGCGTGCAGGTGCACCACCAGGGGCTTGCCCGTGGCCTTCTTCACCTCCACACCGGCCAGGTAGGTCATCCAGTCGTGCGCGTGCACCACGTCAAAGTCGTACTGGCGGGCCAGCACGGCGCAGATTTTGGAGAACTCGATCACCTTGCGCGCCAGGTCCCCGGCGTAGAGGTCCTCCTTGCCGGTGAAGAGCTCCAGGTCCGCGCGGCTCACATGGGAGAAGAGCATCTTGCCCTCCTTGGTGAAGACCACGGCACCGGGGGTGCCCTCCACATGGGCGTAGGGGTCCAGGTTCACGGGGGCCTTGCTCACCAGGGAGAAGCTGTTGTAGGAATAGCCTTGGGAGACGGTTTCCACCTCTGCGTAGCGCAGGGTGTTGATGCCGGTGAGGCTGAAGCCGTCGTACACGGCGGAGGGGTCTGCCTTGGGGACAATGACGGAAAGGTCAACCTTTTTGGCAAGCGCCTTGGAGATGCCCATGCAGGCAACGCCGAGACCGCCGTTGATAAGCGGGGGGAACTCCCATCCCAATTCGAGTACTTTGATTCTCCTCATGTTGTATGTGCGGTGATATTGTTGATATGCTGTGCGCGCAGGTGCATGCGCACACAACGGCGCGCTATTCTACCTGCGCGCAGGGCTCTTGTCGAGACAATTATGTGTCAACTTGGGAAAAATTCCAAAAAAAGCGGGAAAACACAGCGGCGCAGGGCAAAATTTCCCCCTGCGCCGTTCAAAACCCCGGAAGCGGAGATTCCACTCAGGGCTGTTCGGCGTTGGCCTTGCGAATGTCCTCCAGGGCCGCGATAAAGTCATCCAGTATCTCAGCGGGTACCATGATGCGGTCGCGGTTGGAGCTGACCTTTTCTGTAATGCGCACCACGCGGCCGCGAGCGTTGCTCTTGAGGTCTATGTAGAACGTCTTGCGGTCGGCTATGATTTTTTCGCTGCAGATGATGTCATCGTCCACTTTCTTGGGGGGATACCTGGTTGTTTAAGGCATCCCGTATGAGTGAGTATATCACACGGCCCCGCGAGGTCAACCCGCAAATGGGCAGATTTCTCAAATTTTGCTGCGGAGAGCAATTTCCCTGGCGGCGGCACGTGCTGGTTTGCCGGTGGGGGTGAGGGGCAGGGCATTCACATGCAGGATGCGGCGCGGGGTGGAATAGGCGGGCAGGCAGGCGCGGCAGATGCGCTCCGCCTCAGCTGCATCCGCCGTGGTGAGCAGAACCGTGCTCTCGCCGAACTTGGCATCCGGCTCGCAGGTGAGCATAACCTCCGCCAGGCCGTGGCGGTGCAGGGTGTCCTCCACCTGCTCCGGCTGAATCTTGATGCCGCCGCAGTTGATAGTGTTGTCGCTGCGCCCCAGGATGCGGAAACGGCCCAGAGCGTCCATTTCTGCGATATCGTGTGTTTCAAGGCCATGGCAGCCGATGTGCGGGGCGGTGATGACGAGGCGGCCTTGTGCGTTCAGGGAGAGCTCCACGCCTTGGAACGGGGTGTACCAGCCGTCCGCCTGCGGGCCGGAGAGGCGGCGCAGGGCAATGTGGGAGTATGTCTCCGTCATGCCGTAGGTGGACCACACGGCGTGCGGGAAGCCTTTGAGCTGCGCGGCCAGGGCATCGTCCACGGCCCCGCCGCCGATGATGAGGTGGCGTATGCCGCGCAGCAGCCGCGCCTCCTCCGGCACCTGCAGGGAGTTGAACACCTGCAGCGGCACCATGGCGGCAAAGTGCGGGGCTTCCGCGAGCCCGCGCAGCGGGTGGCCTCCGGGCTCGCAGGCCAGGAGCCGCAGCCCCGCCACTTGGGCGCGCACGGCCATCATCTTGCCGGCAATGAAGCGCAGCGGCAGGCAGAGCAGGGCGGTGTCTCCCGCTTGCAGCCCCAGGAAGCGGCAGGTCATGCGCGCGCTCGCCGCCATGAATTCCTTGGGAGCCTGCATGGGTTTGGGCTTGCCTGTGGAGCCGGAGGTGTGCACGGTGATGGAATCCGCGGGGCTGTTCCACTCTTCCAGAAAGGCGTTCAACCCGGTGCAGGGCTTGGCGGCTGCGGGATCGAACCAGAGGCGCTCACCGCAGATGGCAAGCGGGAAGGGGGCAACATTGTCGGTGTAGATCTGCCCGGTGCCGAGCCCCTGCGGCATGGAATGCGGGCGGGCGGCGCACCACTGGGCAATGGCGTTGAGGCCGATGTTGGATTCCAGCGCGGATGTCACCCAGTACCGGATGCCGCGCTCATCTGCCAGGCGCATCCACTCCTCCGCCCCGCTGAACCCGCCGTGCAGCGTGGGTTTCAGGATGACGTAGGGCGGGCGGATGGTATCCAGCAGCTCCGCCTTGCGGGCGGGGGTGTTCACGCCGATGAGCTCCTCGTCCAGCGCCACGGGTAGGGGAGAGCGGCGGCAGAGTTCCGCCATGGCCTGCCATTGCCCGGCGCGGATGGGTTGCTCGATGGAGTGGATGTGGAAGGCTGCGAGCTGCTGCAGGCGCGCCGGTGCATCCTGCGGGGAGAAGGCGCCGTTGGCATCCACGCGCAGCTCCACCTGCTGCGGGGAGTAGCGCTCGCGGATGCGGCGCAGCAGCTCCAGCTCGCGCTCCCAGTCGATGGCGCCAATCTTGATTTTGATGCAGCGGAACCCGGCGGCCAACTTGCTTTCCAGGCGTTCCAGCATGGTGGGGAAATCCCCCATCCAGACCAGGCCGTTGATGCGGATGCCCTCTTCCCCGCGGCTGAAAGGGGAATCCCAGAGCTGCCAGCCGCCCGCGCGCAAGTGCTGCACGGCGGTTTCCAGCCCCATGAGGATGGAGGGGAAGGCGCGCAGCTCCTCCACGGGGATTTCCCCCGTGGCCGCCAGCTTGGCGCAGGCCTGCTCCAGCTTGGCGCGGTATTGCTCCGGCGGCAGGGCGTCGCAGCTCAAATCCGGCAGCGGCGCACATTCGCCCATGCCCACGCGTCCGTCATCCCCGCGCAGCTCCACGCGCCAGGTGCGGTGGGTGGTGTAGACGCCGCGGGATGTGCCTGCGGGAAAGGCGAAATGGAGCAGATGCTCTGAGATGCGGGTGCGCATGGCGCTCACTTCTTCTCCGGCGCGTAGATGACCGTGGGGTTGATGCGCGGTATCACATCAATGCTCACGGGGCGCTTGCCCACGGCGGCGGCGTGCTCCACAATCATGGCCAGGCGCTCCATCTGCCCCTTGATGTCGTACACCTGCATGAGCACCTCTGCACCGTTGTCCAGCGTGAGGATGATTTTCCACTCCTTGGGGCGGAAGATTTCACGGATGGAGGGAATCTCCTCCAACGTGTAGTGGTTGGCGGCTGCCACCAGCTCCACAATGGGGCGGTAGGATTTCTCCGCAACCTCCGCACCCACGCGGAACTCCTGGATATCACCCGGCTGCAGGTACCACACCGGCACGTTCGTGAAACGCGTGTGGTACTCCTTCACCACCGGGAAAAGGCGGCCGTTCTGGTCCATGTAGAGCTTTTGGCGCCTTCCGGTGTCTGCGCCGCTCTCCATCTCCACGTAGACCACGGGGATGCGTTCCTCCAGCTCAATGTGGAGGGTGTGCGGCAGCTCAGCGTGAATGTTGGCGGAGGCCACGCAGGGGTTGGCTTCCAGCTTGCGCTCCCAGTCTCCGGGGTTGAAGTCTGTGAGGTTGATGTTGCCCTCGATGCCGAGGATGTCCAGCGCCTGTTCCCGCGTGAGTATCTTGTGGGTGGATTCGTAGGTGATGTTGTCTATCCCCATGCGGTAGGCCTTGGCAATGGCATAGCGTACACCCCAGAAAAGCAGCAGGGCCACCGGCAGGATGATGAGGGCGCTGCGCAGCCAGGTCCAGACCCGCGTTTTGGCGCGCCTGAACGTGAGCGCGCTGAAGATGCGCTCGCTCCAGGAGAGGCTGCCCTCCACGGTGCGCACGTTGCTGGCAGCCTTGCGGTACTTGTTGCGGTTGCGCTTCATGCGGTGGGGAGGGATGGCTTGCGGCGGCTAGCCGCGCGGCTGGTTGAGGGAGATTTGGGCAATCTTGCGGCAGAGCTCGCCGAAGGAGATGCCCACGGCCTTGGCCGCCTTCGGGAAGAGGGAGGCACCCGTCATGCCGGGGATGGTGTTGATTTCCAGCACATACGGCTTGCCGTCGTCCGTGAGCAGCACGTCCACGCGGCCGTACACCTCCACCTTCAGCGCGCGGTAGGCGGCCAGGGCAGCCTCCTGCACGGCTTTCGTCTCCTCCTCCGTGATATCGGCGGGGCAGATGTAGTCGGAGCCCACGGCCCCGGTCATGGAGGGGTACTTGTTCTTGTAGTCGTAGAAGCCTTGGCGCGGGCAGATGTGGATGACGGGCAGGGCGGTGCCGTCCAGGATGGCCACGGTGAGCTCCTTGCCCTTGATGTATTCCTCCACCAGCAGGCTGCCCTTGAAACGGGCGTCGCGCTGCATGGCGGCGGGCAGGTCCGCCGGGTCGTTCACAATCTCCACGCCCACGGAGGACCCCTCGCACGGGGGCTTGATCACGCAGGGGCAGGGGATGGTGGGCAGGGCATCGTGCTCCACGGTCTCGCCCTTGGGGGTGGGCACGCCCACGGTCTCGAATACCGCCTTGGTGAGCAGCTTGTCAAAGCAGTTGCGGCTGGATTGCACGCCGGCGCCGGTGTAGGGGAGGCCCAGCTCCTCCAGGTAGGCCTGCAGGCCGCCGTCCTCGCCGTAGGTGCCGTGGATGATGTTGAAGCAGAGCTCCGTGCCTTCCGGGATGGCGGGGCGCTCATCGTCCACCACCACGGGGGTGACATGGGTGAAACCCTCCTGCTGCAGGGCTTCCAGCACGGCCTTTCCGGAGACGAGGGAGACTTCCCGCTCCGAGCCGGGACCGCCCATGAGCAGTGCTATCCTTGTATCGTTCGACAATGTTTTCATAGTATGGAAGGGGTGTTAGAACTGGGGTTCGCGGTCGCCGATGACATGCACCTCCGTGCGCAGCGTGATACCGCGCTCGGTCTTGGCCTTCTCGCGGATGAGGTCGATAAGCTGTGTGACATCCGTAGCACTGGCGTTGCCCTTGTTGACAATAAAGTTGGCGTGCTTGGTGGAGACCTGGGCGCCGCCGATGGTGCAGCCCTTGAGGCCGAGCTCCTCGATGAGCTTTCCTGCGGGGATTTCCTCCGGGTTCACGAAGGTGCACCCGGCGCTGGGCTCCTTGGGCTGGGAGCTCTTGCGGCGGTTGCGGTAGTCGTCCGTGGCGGCGCCGATGGCAGTGGCATCCGCCGGGGTGCCCACAAAGGTGGCCTGCATGACGGTGTTGCTCTCAAACTCCGGGATGAGCCTGTACTGCGCGCCCTGCATCTGGTCCTTCTCGAACTCCACGAGCTCGCCGTCCTCATTGAGCGCGGTGGCGGAAAGGAACACGCTCCACATGTCCCCGCCCATGCAGCCTGCGTTCATGCGCAGGCTGCCGCCCACGCAACCGGGGATGCCGTCCATCCACTCGAAACCGGAAAGCCCGTGGCTGGCGGCAAAGGCGGCAAGCTTCTTGAGCTTCACGCCGGCACCGGCCACAATGTGCGTGCCCTGCAGCTCCAGCTTCTCGAAGATACCCGCAGCGGGGTGAACCACGGCGCCGCGTATGCCGCCGTTGCGCACCACCAGGTTGGAGCCGCGGCCCACGGTGTGCACGGGAAGGTTGCGGTCCTTGAAGAAGTTCACCACGGCCTGCATGGCTTCAAAGGTCTTGGGCTCCACCCAGTACTGGGCATCACCGCCCACGCCCAGGGTGGTGTGCTTGCTCATGGGCTCGTAGAGGCGGTAATCCAGGTCCGGGCCGCACTCCGCCACCATGGCGGCCATGAGGCACAGGTCCTTGGCAATGCGGGAGCCGGCCTCGTGCACGTTGCCCGCGCCCAGCGTCAGGAACAGGTCCCCCGGCTGCAGCTGGTTGCCCACCACGTGGTGCGCCATGGAGAGGTCCGGCAGGAACTGGGCCTCCACGGGGCCGTTTTCCTCCACCGCATCCACGATGGTCTGGCCGCTGATGCCCGGAATGGGCGGCTCGCTGGCCGGGTACACATCCGCCACGTACAGCTTGTCCACCGCCTGCAGCACCTTGCCGAAGTCGTCCCGCAGCAGCTGGGTGCGCGTGTAGCGGTGCGGCTGGAAGAGCACCACCAGGCGCTTGGGTTTCAGGCTCTGCGCCGTTTGCAGCGTGGCGGCAATCTCCGTGGGGTGGTGGCCGTAGTCGTCCACAATGCGGAAATTGTTGGAAAGGTACTTGGTCTCAAAGCGGCGGCGCGCCCCGGCAAAGGAGGCCAGCCCGCGCGCGATGCTCGCAAAGTCGCACCCCATTTCCAGCGCGGCTGCGGTGGCCGCCAGTGAGTTGAGCACGTTGTGCCGGCCGGGAATGCCCAGCTCCACGCGGCCCAGCGGCTTGCCCCGGTGGTTGATGGTGTAGAGGGTGCGCCCGCGCTTCACCGTCATGTCGGTGGCGGTGTAGTCTGCATCCTGCCAGCCGTAGGAGACGCTGTTGGGGTACCGGGAGCAGACGTCGTTGGCGCCGGGTTCGCTCTTGCAGTAGAAGATTTTGCCGCGGGTCTGCTTGCAGAGGGTGTGGAAGACCTCTTTGATGTGGTCCAAATCGCGGTAGAAGTCCAGGTGCTCCGCCTCAATGTTGAGGATGATGCTGTGCTCCGGGATGTAGTTCACCAGGGTACCGTCACTCTCGTCGCCCTCGGCCACCAGGTACTCGCTGTCCTCGTTCCAGTGCGCGTTGGCCCCCAGCACGGGGATTTCCGCGCCCACATAGTGGCAGGGGCGCAGGCGCCCCTCGCGCAGCAGGTGCGCGGTAAGAGAGGATGTGGTGGTCTTGCCGTGCGTGCCGGCCACCACCACGCCCTTCTTGTTGTTCAAGATGGCAGCCAGGCATTCCGCGCGGCGCAGGCAGAGGCAGTTGTTGGCGCGCGCTGCGGAGAGCGCCACGTTGTCCTCCCGGATGGCGCTGGAGTAGATGACCGCTTCCGCATCCTTCACAGCTTCCGGGTTGTGCGGGCAGGAGAACGCCAGCCCCGCCTGCTGCAGGCGCTCGGTCTCCTCGCTGGTCACGCGGTCGCACCCGCTCACGCGGTGTCCCATCTCCAGAAGCATGCGCGCCAGGCCGCTCATCCCGGCCCCGGCAACGCCTATCAGGTGAATGCGTACCGGGTGCTCCCGGTCCAAAAGTCTCTTGCGCAGCTGGTCAATCATGGTTGCGCGTGGATTATACCCCAAAACTCCCCAATTTCAAGCAGAATTATGTAAGAAAAGTGAAATAATTCCCGCGTGGCCCGCCATGGCGGGTCATGCGGGAGCCGGGTGCGATAAGGGAATCAATATCCCTCGTTGGCGTTGCCTTTGGGGGCGTCGGTTTCTTCACGTTCGTCCTTTTTGCGCAGGGAGAGGGCGGAGAAGACCACGGCGAGACTGCTGATGCACATGAACCCTGCGGCCATGGCGGGGGTGGGGGTCCAGTGGAAGAGCGGGTAGAAGGCACCTGCGGCCACGGGGATGGCGAGCACGTTGTAGCTGAAGGCCCAGATGAGGTTGCGGCGGATGTTTTGCGTGACCTCCCGGCTGAGCTTGACCGCCTGCGCGGCGCTGGCGAGTTCATCGTGAGAGAGGATGATGCCGGCGCTGTTGAGCGCCACATCCGTGCCCATGCCCACGGCCATGGAGCTGTCTGCGGCGGCCAGGGCGGGGGCATCGTTGATGCCGTCTCCGATCATGAGCACGTTTTCCCCCATGGCGCGCAGTTCCTCTACCAGCTGAACCTTGCCCTGCGGTCTCACCTCCGCGTGCACGCGGTCAATGCCGCAGACCTTGGCGCAGGCGTTGGCGGTGCGGGAGTTGTCGCCCGTCACCATGATGATTCTCATTTTGCAGTGGCGCAGTTCCTTCACGGCGTCCGTGGCGGAGCTGCGCAGGGGGTCTGCCACGGCAATCACGCCGCAGACGGAGCCCTTGCATGCCACATAGAGGGGGCTGGCGATGGCGGGAATGTCCCACAGGTCCACGGATGAGATGTCAATGCCCAAATCCTTCATGAAAAGGGCGCTGCCTGCGGCGCAGGGATAGCCCTTGACCGTGGCCTGAACGCCGCGGCCCGGCGAGGTGACGATGTTTTCCGCGCGGAAAGGGTTGCTCTGCGGAGCGGCGGCGCACACGGCGGCGGCGTAGGGGTGGTTGGTGCTGCTTTCCAGTGCGGCGGCCAGGCAGAGAAGCTCGCGCTCGCTGATGCCGATGGGCAGGGTGCCGCAGACCTTGGGGTGGCCCAGGGTGAGCGTGCCCGTCTTGTCCAGAACGGCCGCGGTGGCGCGTCCGGCGTTCTCCATGGCGGCTCCGCTGCGGAAGATGATGCCCTCCTTCGCGGCGCGCCCGGCGGTCACCATCACCGCAATGGGCGTGGCCAGCCCCAGGGCGCAGGGGCATGCCACCACCAGCACGGAAATGGCGCGCCGCAGTGCAAAGGCGGTATCGCCGTAGCAGCATATCCAGATAATGGCGGCCAGGCAAGCCAGTACAATCACAGCGGGAACGAACCAGGCGGCCACGCGGTCCGCCGTGCGGGCCATGGGGGGCTTGGAGACCTCCGCCTCGCCCACCATGCGGATGATGTGGGAAAGGGCGGATTTCTGCGGGGCGGCATTGGCTTCAATGCGCAGGGGGCCGCTGCCGTTGATGGTGCCGGCGTACACGTGGTGGCCCTTTTCCTTGACCAGCGGCACGCTTTCCCCGGTGAAGGCGGATTCGTCAATCGCGGAAACGCCCTCCAGCACCGTGCCGTCTGCGGGCACCAGCTGGCCCGGGCGCACCAGCAGGGTGTCGCCCGGCATAATCTGGTCGGCGGGGATATCCTCTTGCGTGTCATTCCGGCGCAGGATGGTGGCGCGGGCGGGCATGCGGCGGCGCAGCGCGGCCATGGAGTCGCCCGCTCCGGCGGTGACCAGGGCTTCCAGCCAGTTGCCGAAGGCCACGATGGTGAGAATCATGGCGGCGGTGTCCGCATAGCTTGAGCCCGTGTGGAGGAAGGCGAGGTCCACGATGCTGTAGATGGTGGCGGTGGCGGCGCCGAGAGCCACCAGTGTGTCCATGTTCGGCGCGGCGTGCAGCGCGGCGCGGGTGCCGCGCACAAAGAAGCCGCGGTTGAAATAGAGGATGGGCAGCAGGAGCAGGAGCTCCCACAGCGCGGTGCCGCTCCCGGAGCCGAACAGGTGGAAGTGCAGGGCCAGCAGGGGCAGCAGGAAGACCAGGGAGAGCACCCACGGCAGGCAGCTCGGCTTTTGGCGTGGTTCTGCGGGCGCGCCGGGGGCGCGCAGCTCCGCCCGGAACCCGGCTGCGGCCACGGCGGATTCAATACGGGCCGCGTCCGCGCGTTCGCCATCCAGGGAGACGCGCATGAGCCCGGCCACCGGGTTGACCTCCACGCTTTGCACGCCGTCCACCTTGGCCACGGCGGATTCCACCTTGGCTGCGCAAGAGGCGCAGTGCAAACCCTCCAGCTTGAAAATATGAGTCGTCTGTTTCATTGATTCTCTCCTTGTGCGTTTTCCGCCGGGGCCAGCAGGGCCTCGATATCCTCGTTGCTGGTCATGGATGCTGCATCCCTGCCGTCCTGCGGGGTCTTGACTGCAGGATTGGCCCCGTGCTTGAGCAGGAGTTTCACCATGGGAACATCCCCGTTTACGGCGGCGTGCATCAGCGGGGTGTAGCCTTCTGCATCCACCGCATCAGGTTTGGTGCCGCCCTCCAAAATCATCTGCACGGTGCGGATGCTGCCGTTCACCACGGCGGCGTGCAGCAGGGTGCTGCCCTGGCAGGGGGCATCCGCTGCAACTCCGGCGTTCAGCATGGCTTTCAGCACATCCGTCTGCCCGGCTTCCGCAGCTGCCAGCGCGGCCAGTTGCAGGGCATCCGCATGGGATGCGGCGGCGGGCTGGGAGAGGATTTGCCGCACCACGGAAACGCGGCCGCTCCTGGCGGCGAGCGTCAGCAGGCTTTCCTGCTGCTCTGCGGAAACGGTGAAGGGGTATTCCGCATCATCCCGCTGCCAGGCGGCCAGCATGGTGTTGAGCGCGGCGGCGTCCTCGCGGGCTGCTTCGTCCGTGTGGGTGGAAAGCAGCCAGGCCGTGGAGCCAAGCACCAGGTAGAAGACGGACCAGAGCACCAGCATGAGCACCCCCCCGCGGTGTGCCAGCGCTCGGGAGACGGCAAGCACGCCGTTCACCAGCAGACCCACCGCGCACAGGGTCATTACCCACGCAGAGATAGTTGCGGCAGCCTCCGGCGCAACTTCCCCGGAGTAGTGGACCTGTACGGCGAGCATCACGATGACCGCCAGCAAAAGCACCGGATTGGCAAAGGATTTCATACCCTCAACCATAGCACACGCGGCAAGTTTTGCCAAGATTAAAGCGGGGCATCAAACTGCGGCATGTCGCGCAGCGCGGGGGGCGTGTCGCCCTGCGGTTGCGGCATGGGCTGCAGGAGGGCAGGCTCCTGCTGCGCGGGCTTTTCCTTGGCGGCAGGCTGCGGGGCGGGCTTTTCCTCCACAATCACGCGCGGGCGCTCTTTCTTGGGCTGCTGGCTCGTGCAGGCGTCTATCTTGGCCTGCAGCTGCATGTTGGGGGCTCCGGAATAGAGAATGTTGCAGTCTGCGCTCACCAGCACCACGGTGGGCAGGGTGGTGATGCGGTAGGCGCGGGCGGCCGTGCCCTCCGCGTCATCGAAACAGGTGCGGCTGATACCTTGATCCTGCAGCTGCTGCACGGCGTCCGGTGTGGCAAAGTGGGTGACGGGCACAATCTCCAGCCCGGGGTTGGCGGCGGCCAGCTTGTCGATGCTCTGCACCATGGAGGCCCCGGTTTCCTCCTCCGGGGCCCAGAAGAGGAGGAGGTGCGGCTTGCCCTGCTGCGGCACCTTGACGGTGGCGCCGCCCATGTCCTTGACGGTGATTTGCGGGGGCACGCAGCCCTGCATGAGGTGGCGCAGGCGGTAGGCCTGTTCGGTTGCCACCTCTGAGAGGCGCACGTTGCCGAACATGACGCTGTCTTCCGTGAGGGTGAGGGATTGCTTGAGGTAGTACACGCGCTTGGCGCGCACCTCTGCCTCGCTGCCGCCGATGCTGGCGATGAGGGGATTGCTCAGCATGATGCTCATGCCGAGGGCGGCGCAACCGCGGGCGTTCTTGTCCTGGTTGCGGCTGTAGATTTTCTCCAGGATTTCATACTCGCGGGCGGTGCTGCCCTCCGCCAGCTTGGCACAGGCGGCGCCCACCCTGGGGTTGGCGTAGTGCACGCGGTGCAGGGCGTCCATCAAGCGGTCTGCGTAGAAGGCAATCTCCTTCTGCGGGTTCTTCTTCTTGGAGAGCGCCTGCGCCAAGGCCTCCGGGTGCTGCACAAACCAGATCACCGCCGGGGCCGCCCACGGCTCGTCGAACTCGTACATGGGCTTTTTCCCCTTGTCTGCCGCCCCGGTCTTGGCGGAAACGGATTTCCAGAGCTCGTTGGCAATCTCCGAGCCGTCCGGCTCCTTCACCAAGGCGCGCTGCTCATCCGTGGTGGCAAACTGGAGCGCGGCCTTGTACTCGCCGTACTGCTGGTTCCACACGCTCAGCGCGTTGTTCATCTCTTCCTCCGTGGCGGAGGCGGCGGAAAGGCACATCAGCCCGGCGGCGCACAGGATGGCTTGCTTGTTCATGCCGCCATTCTACCATCCCGGACTGCCGCTGGCAAGCATGCAGACATACTCTGCGCGCAGCCTATTCCCACCCGTGGATGGTGTCCGGCACGTCTTGGATGAGCTTGGTGCTCTCCGGGTTTTCCTGCTGCACGCGGTCTGCCTCCGGAATAACGGTGGTGTCCACGGAGTTGTGTTCCCCGTCCTGTTGGTCCAGCACAGCGTCTGCAATATCCGTGTGTTCCGGGTGGGGCAGGGCGGCGGGTTCCGGAAGCTCCGGGGCGGGTATCTCGGGAGCGGTTCGCGTCTTGTTATCAGCGGGGCTCTCCTCCGTGGCGGGCTGGTCAGCGCCTTCCTCCGCCTGGGTCTGCTCCTCTTCCTCGTCCTGCACGGCCACGGAGCGGTATTGGAAAACGCGGTCACCCTTGATGACGGTGCCGGAGCGGATATCCGCCGCAATGATGTTGCTGCGGGAGTTCTGGCCGGATGACACGCGCAGGTTGCCGATGCGGTCCGTGGCGCCGTCCGGCGGGTGGGTGATGAGCACGGCTCCCTCCGCCGGCATGGGGCCGATGATGCGCAGCAGTGCAAAATGCTTCTCCGGGAACACCTGGTGCACGGCACCCAGGTGCAGCGGCGGCGGCGTGCGGTGCATTTCCTCCTTGCGCTCCGCCTCCGTCACCCGCTTGGTTTGCTGGAAGACGCTGCAGCCCGGCAGCAGAAGCGCCGCCAGGGTTGTCAGCAAGATGGACCGTGTACCGTTCACGCCTGTTAGGTTAGCACAGCCCCGCCCCATGCGTCAAGATGCCGCCCGCGTCATTGCCCGGGCGCTTTTTTGCTTGTCAGCCACGGGGGAGGGGCGGTAGAATGGGCGGCATGAACATGTTGGCCATTTTGTCCTCCCCCCTTCAGTGGGGTATCCTGATACTCGTATGCCTGCTGGTGTTCGGCGCCAAGCGGCTGCCGGATATTGCCCGCGCGCTCGGGCGCAGCCTGGGTGAATTCGGCAAGGCACGCCGCGAGTTCGAGGACGCCCTCAACAACAGCGCCAGGGAAGCGGATAAGAAGGAGGAACCCGCCGACAAGAAGGACGACGGCTCCAATCCCGCCGCCTGACAGAGCCCTTTGCATTGATGGCACAAGGCCCCGCTGTGTTGCTGCAGCGGGGCCTTGTGCGTTTTTGAAGGGGAAGGGGCGTTGTTACGCCAGCTCTGCGCTCATCTTTTTCACCAGGGAGGCAAGCTCCTCGTTGTGGCGCATATCCGCCTCCACCTTGCGGGCGGCGTTGAGCACCGTGGCGTGACTGCGCCCGCCGAAGGCCGCCCCGATGTCCTGAAGGGACTTGCCCGTGAATTTGCGGGCCAGGTACATGGCCACCTGGCGCGGCTGCACCACGCTTGCCGTGCGGCGCGGACCCGTGAGCTCGGAGAGCCGCAGGTCGAACTCGCCCGCAATCAGTTTCTGTATGTCCTCCACCGTAACCTTGCCGCCCTTGTCATCGCGCAGGATATCGCTGATATACTGGCGGGCCTCCTGCACGGAGGGGCGGCGCTGGGAGAAGGATGCGAAGGTGATGAGGCGCACGCACGCGCCCACCAGCTGGCGCACGGAGCTTGTGATGTTGCGGGCCAGGAAGTTCACCACCTCGTCGGTGATGAGCTCGCTCTTCCACTGGCGGCACACGTTGCGCAGAATGGCGGTGCGCATCTCCAGGTCCGGCTGGCGAACGGATACGGTCATGCCCTGCTGGAAACGGGAGCTGAGCCGCGGCTCCAGCTTGGTGATTTCAGAGGCGGGGCAGTCTGCGCTGAGCACAATCTGTTTGCCGCTGCCGAAAAGGGCGTTGAAGGTGTGGAAGAATTCCTCCTGGGTCTTGATGCCGCGGCCGAGGAACTGCACGTCGTCGATGAGCAGCACATCCGCCTTGCGGTACTTGCGGCGGAATTCCGTGATGGCGCGGGAGCCGTTGCTGATGGCCTCGATGTAGTCGTTTGCGAACACCTCGCTCGTGAGGTAGAGCACCTTCGCCTTCTCGTTGTTTTCCAGGATGGCGTTGCCGATGGCGTGCAGCAGGTGGGTCTTGCCCAGCCCGGGGCCGCCGTAGATGAAGAGCGGGTTGTAGGGCATCTCCTGCAGGCATGCTGCACAGGCCTTGGCGGCGGCTGCTGCAAAGTCGTTGCTGCCGCCCACCACAAAGTTGTCGAAGGTGAAGGAGGAGTTCAGTCCGCTCACATGCGCCTTTTTCTTGTAGGTGGCCTTCTTGGGCTGCGGCTGCACCGCTGCGGGGGCAGGGGCCTCCACCTGTTCCGCCGCCGGGGCGGGTACGGCACCCTCCCGCTGCTCGAACACCACCTTGCGCGGCGCTTGGAGCACTTTCGTGGCCGCATAGACGATGCGGTCCTCGTAGTTGAGCTCCACCCAGTCGATGAGCGTGTCGGCAGGGTAGGTGAGCACCAGCGTGCTGCCATCGTCCTCCTTGAGCTCCAGAGGGGAAATATAGGCATCAATGCCAAAAGAGTCTCCGCCGTCCAGCCGCTTCATCTCGCCGACCACGTCTGCCCAGAGCCGGCTCAACTGTTCCTCCCGTTCCATGTATCTCTTTTTTTCCTGTGTAAGATTTTCCTTGTTTCCCTCCCCCGTTCTGGCGGGGGGCGGGTGCGGAGTGAAATATGCCACGGACCCCCGATTCAGGGAAAGAATTTTTTTTGCGCCCCAACTCCCGCCCGCTCGATTTGCCATGTTCCATAAGCGTTCCACACGATGAAAAAAAATAGGGCTTAAACAGGGGTGAATTTTAAGTCTTCTTGATTGTTTAGTGACTGCGGCTCCGACCCCGCAAACGGCCTGTGGAACATTTTTCGGGATGTATGTAATATATTGACAATACGAATGATAAACTATTTTTTGTGATTAAACGATAGTTAGTCTAGAGTATGCGCAGGGGGAAGAGAATCAAGGGGTTCAGCGGGCAAAATGCTGCCAGCCGTGGGGGAGGGTTCGGGAGGCCTCCTCCGTGAGTTTTCCGATGGCGGTCAGGGGGGTGGGAAGCGGGGTGCGGCGCACGGTCTCCCAGAGCTCCGGCGGGAAGCACATCAGCAGTTCGTAATCCTCCCCGTCGCTGATTCCCTGCAGCGGGGTGCAGCCCGCGTGGAGAGGCAGGCTCGCTTCGTCCACTTCAAAGCCGCAACCGCTGGCGGCGGCCAGGCGCGGCAGGTCCGTGCCCAGGCCGTCTGACAAATCCATCATGGCGGAGGGGCGCATGCCCTGTTCCGGCAGGAAGCGCGCCAGCTCCACGCGCGGGGAGAAATCCAGGTGGCGGCCGCTTTCAAAGGAGCCGCCCAGTTTCCCGCTCACGCAGATGACATCCCCCGCGCATGCGGTGGAGCGCAGCACGGCGCGGCCGTGCTCCACGCGCCCGGTGAGCGCCACGGAGATGGCCAGGCCGTCCTGCGGCAGGGAGGTGGTCTCCCCACCGGCCAGGGAGATGCCGTGCTCCCGCGCCAGCGCGGCCAGGCCGCGGTAGACACCCTCCAGCAGCTCCACCGGGCGGTCCGGGTGCACCAGCACGGTGATGAGCGCGTGCTCCGGGATGCCGCCCATGGCCGCCACATCGGAAACGGTGCGGGCCAGTGCCTTGCGGCCGATGCGCTCCGGCTCCGTGCCGGGCAGGAAATGCACGCCTTCCACCACGGCATCCGTTTTCAGCAGCGTATCCCATTGGGAATCCCGCGCCACCACCGCGCAGTCGTCGCCCGCGCCCACCAGCACGCCTCCATTGCGAGTGAGCAGGGGGAGCAGGCGGTTCAGCACGGCGTTCTCGCCCAACTGGGAAAGCCTTTCCATGGGTGCTGTTAGGTGGCGTTGAAGATAATCAGCACGTTGAAGGCGTTGAATGCGGTGTGGATGCAGACCGGCAGCCACAGTGACTTGGCTTTCTCATACGCCCAGCATTGCACCAGGCCGAAGATGAACAGAGGCACCAGTTGCGGCAGGGAGGCGTGAATGGCGGAGAAGAACACGGCGGAGCCCACCGCGGCGCTCAGCTTGCCGCAGTGCTGTTTCAGGCAGTTGTACAGGAAGCCGCGGAAGGCGCACTCCTCGCACAGCGGGGCCTGCAGCACTGCGGCAATGGCTATGGTGGCGGACTGCACGGGGTCGCTCTGGTCCTTGATGTTCTGCACCACGTCCTGTTCCTCCGGGCACCCCGTGAGGGTGATGAGCCAATCCGTGAATCCCGAGGCGTTCACAATGCCGGCGGCCAGCATGATGAGAAAAAGGAAGCCCGCCACCATCATGGTTCCCTGAAGCACCGAATAGCGCGGACGGTACCACGGTTTCAGCATGGCGAAACGGATGAGCATCGGCACATACAGCAGCACTTGAGACAGGATGAGCACCACCCCGTCCCCCACGGTCAACGGCTCGTTGCTCTCGGCGGCTTGCGAGAGCTGCGGCAGGGAGATGAAGGCGAAGAGCAGGATGAACAGTGCGGTGTAGAGCTGGTCCCACTTGGTGGGGAACAGGCTGTAGGCATACTGCGGCACCGCAGGGAGCGCCCCGCCCGCACAGCGCGCCAGCGCCCCGCCGCCCCACAGGGCATAGCAGAACACAAGCGCAAAGACTATGGCACATGTCTCCACATGCACATGCGCAACCTGGCTGGCCACCTCCGCTAGCATGCGCGCATTATAAGGGCGGCACCCCGGCCTTTCAAGGATAAACCGCCCGCATTTCTTGATTCCGTGCTTGAATTCCCGCGCGCGAAGGGCTACAATAGCGGCAACTTTTACCAATCATCACCATGAAAGTACTCATTACCGGCGGCGCCGGATTTATCGGTTCTCACATTGCGGAGCACTACCAGGGCATTGCGGACGAGGTCCGCGTGCTGGACAACTTCCGCACGGGCTACAAGAAAAACCTGGACGGCCTGAAGGTGACACTGTTCGAGGGCTCCATCACGGACCGCGAGCTGGTGGCCAAGGCCATTGAGGGCGTGGACTACGTGTTCCACATGGCGGCTCTGGTGAGCGTGCCGGAATCCATGAGCAAGATCCGCGAATGCCTGGACCTGAACGTGAACGGCCTGCTGGTGGTGCTGGAGGAGGCCGCCAAGGCCAAGGTGAAGAAGGTGGTGCTGGCCAGCTCCGCCGCCATCTACGGTGACAACCCCGTGGTACCCAAGGTGGAGACCATGTACCCTGAGCCCAAGAGCCCGTACGGCATCACCAAGCTGGACGGCGAGTACTACCTGGAGATGTTCCGCACCACCGGCCAGGTGAACACCGGCGTCTGCCGCTTCTTCAACGTGTTCGGCCCGCGCCAGGACCCCAAGGGCGCCTACGCCGCCGCCGTGCCCATTTTCATGGAGAAGGCCATCAAGGGCGAGGATATCACCGTCTTCGGCGATGGCGAGCAGACCCGCGACTTCATCTACGTGAAGGATATTGTGGGCGGCCTCACCTTTGTGGCGGAGCACCCGGAGGTCACGGGCGTGCACAATGTGGGCTACGGTGGACAGATCACCATCAACAAGCTCGCCCAGGTCATCATTGATGCCGCCGGCTCCACCTCCAAGGTGGTGCACCTGCCGGAGCGCCCCGGCGATGTGAAGCACTCCCGCGCCTGTGCAGACAAGCTGCGCGCCGCAGGCTGGGCTCCCAAGCACACTCTGGAGGAAGGCCTGAAGGTCACGCTGGAGTACTTTAAGAGCGTCACCAAGTGATGTACTAGGTACTATGTACTAGGTACTATTTGTTTTCGGGCGCCCGGAAGGGCGCCTGGATTTTTTGGAGGGCAGGGCATGTGTGACGATGAACAGCCTCGGTTGCGGGCGGCGGATTTGGCGGCGCTGGCCAAGAAGCGCCTGGCGGAGCTGCAGGCCGATGGCGAGGAGCTGCAGCCCTTGGTGGCCGCCACGCGCAAGCTCGCGGAGCATTTCTGGGGCAGCGCGTGGATGAAGCACCTGGCGCGCTGTGAGGCGGGCGGGCTCTGCCTGGCCCCCGGCCGCAGCCTGCTGCGCCACGGCTGCGTGCTGGATTTGCGGCTCGCCCCCGGGCTTATCACCGCCAGGGTGAGCGCGCAGGAGCTTTACGAGGTGCGCCTGCAAATCAAGCCGCTGGATGAGGAGCGCACCACCACGCTGGCGGAAAGCTGTCGCGGCCACATTGATTCACTGGTCTCCCTCATGGAGGGCAGGGTGGATGCCGCCGTGCTGGAGCGCCTGTGCAATCCCGATTCCGGGTTGCTCCCCGAGCCCGCGGACTGGCGCATGGGCTGCACCTGTCCGGACTGGGTGGAGCCGTGCCCCCATGCCGCCGCCGCCATCTATGCGGCAGGCGTGATGATAGACCGCGACCCCGCGCTGCTCTTTACCCTGCGCGCGGTGGACCCCGCCGCCCTCATCCAGGGGGAATTCGCCCGCCCCGCGTCATTCGATCCCGCCAGCCTCTCCGCCACCTTCGGGATTGATATCGATATCTGACGTCGCGGGCGGTTAGTCCTGCGTTCCCTCCTTGTGGCGGCGGTATCTTCGGAAAAGCTCGCGAGCCTGATTGACGGTACCCGCAGAAAAGAGCACGGCAAAGATGCCGAGCATGAAACCAAACACCCAAAAGGGGGTTGGGGTGTCCACCACGGCATCCTGCGGGGAATCCGCCGGGTAGCGCAGGGCAATGGGGTCCCCCGGAATCAGGTTTTTCGACGCGGTGGGGGCAAAGGAGCTTGTTTCGTAGCGCTGCCCATCCACCACATAGCTGTAGCAGCTCGGTGAGTAGTATAACGTGCCGTGCCGGTAATGAACGGCCTCCACATCGGTCACTGTTCCGATGGTGGGTAGGTAGGTGAAGCTCACCCCAATGGCATTCTTGAACATATAGCAGGTGCCCCAGATGACGACCGCACTCACGCAGGCAAAGAGACAGCCCAGGAGGGCGGTTTGCAGCGTGGACATGGGCTTTTGCGCCCACAGTCTGACATAATCAAGCGGCATGTTCGTGTGCTTTTTCAACCTTTGTACATTCAGAGCCCCCGGCCTTCTCAATCAGCGCTGCTACGGCATCCACATCTGCCAGGCCGCGCAGGCCTTCCAGATACGCGGATGCCCCGTAGCGTTCTTGTTCGTAAATGATATCACCGGAGCCGTTTTTGCCGCGCTTGATGAAGAGGTAGTCCTGCACATTCCAGGCATTGAGCCGGTAGCGGAAAAGTATGCGAGTGAGGGCAATGGCGCGGCGGTTGGTCACGGCGTACACAGTGTGGCGCATTGCACGCAGCCACAGCAGCGGGACGGCTGGGCACGCCAGAAGCAGCAGGAAAAAGGCGGATTGAAAGAGCAGCAGCAACCGGGACGTCTCCTGCAGTTCAATATTGCGGACGAACCACCACACGGGAACGCCCCAGATGCAAAAGGCGGCAATCATCATAGCCAGTATTCCCAACGTCTCCGGCAGGTTGCGTTTGGGGCGGCCGAGCCACAGCAGGTGCTCGCCGCTCCCAAGGGTTTCATCGATGCGGTGGCGTTCCGCCTCCGTGGCGTGGATGGATTCCCACAGGATGCCGGCATCGGGCGTGCCCTCGGGGATTGTGGTCAGGGGGGAGGAGAGGGCTGATTTCGCCTCGTTGTCCTGCGCTTGGCTTTGAATCAGCGCGGCAACGGTCTCCACGTTCGGCAGGTTGATCAGGCCGTTCCGATAGAAGATTTCATCGGCGTTTACCCGGCATTCGTAGATGATATCGCCCGTACCGTTCTTGCCGCGGTCGATGAAGATGTAGTCCTGCACTTTCCAGGCTTTGAGCCGGTAGCGGAAAAGCCCGCGGGTGAGGGCAATGGCACGGCGGTTGGTCACGGCGTACACAGTGCAGCGCGCCGCACACAGCCACGGCAGCAGGATGGCAAGGCCCGCCAGCGGCAGCAGGATAAACGCGGCGAGAATGAGTGGGATAAACCAGGGGGCCCCCTGCAGGTTGATATCGCAGAATTGCCGGTACAGCCCGCCCTCCCAGAGGCAGAGGAAGGCAATGTTGCACGCCAGAAATCCCCACGTTGCCAGCCCCTTGGGCTTGGGGCGTCCCAGCCACAGCAGGCGCTCCCCGTCCCGCAGGGTTTCGTTGATGCGGTGGCGCTGCTCATCCGTTGCTTGGATGCTTTCCCACAGGCTGGCTGAATCTTGCTGCATGTTTGGTAGTATTTCATCCCATAGAGGGATGAAGTTGAGGTTCAAGGGAGTCTATCAGTTCTGGTTGGGATTTGCAAGCTGATGGCTCAACGTTGCGACCTCGGGAAGGCATGCCGGGGCGATGGAAACGATGTGGAATTCAATGTCGGACATAATTTTTGGTTTGGTATGTATTTTGGGTGAGCTCGCCACTTCCAGCCGCCCCTGCGGCAAATGGCAATCTCTACCCTATATAAGCAGGCTGGAGGGCAAAATGTCGATTTTTTTTCAAAAAAAATCACGCCGAGCCTAATAGGATACGCAATAATTCAAAATACAATGTGTTATAGACTCAACTTTTTTTGACATGTTTTTGCATCGGAAGCGCCAAGACCTCTCTTTGGCTCGAAAAGCCCCCCCCCCCTCAATCTCCTCCGCAGGGTGTTGTGGGATGAAGCAAAGGCTAAAGAAGTGGTGTTTGACATGGTTGCCGATTACACTCATAATCGGCGTATGTCCCCCACACCAAACACTGAAAGGAGGCTGGAACGGTTTCCATGGTGGACATGGGCTTGTTTTCATTCGGCGGGCCGGCTGAGTCCTTTGGCATGTATGGCTGATTTCTTGATTTCGCGGAAAATCCCCCAACCAATGACGATGGCACCTGCGGAAGAGACTACGGCGAAGATGCTGCCAAAGACACTCAACATCCAATAGGTGGCGGGGGCGTGCAGCACGGCATCCTGCGGGCGGTCCGGCGGGTAGCTCAGGTCAAGGGTGTCTCCCGGCTTGAGTGTTCTGAAGCGGGATGCGCCATAGGATTCGCTTTCATAGCGCCTGCCATCCACCACGTAGCTGTAGCGCGGCGTGTAGGAGGTGCCTCTTATGCTACCGTTGACCTCCACGGTGGTCACGGTGCCGGTGGCGGGAAGGTAGTAGAAGCTGGTTCCGATGGCATCCCTGAGTGTATGCACGGTGGCCCAGATGGAGCCTGCAGCCACGCAGGCCAAAAGAAAGCCCGGGAGAGCGGTTTGCTTGGTGGGCATGGGCTTCTCATCCTCGGAGATGCAGTCCTCCGGGATGAAATCCGGCGGGATGGGTGCGGTGGAGGATTCGGAAGGAGGAGGTTTCACCAGCGCGGCCGCCGCATTCACGTTCGGCAGGTCTATCAGCCCGATGGCGCGGTAGCTGCCATCCTCATAGACAATGCTGCCCTTGCCGTTCTTCCCGCGCTCAATGCGCAGGTAGTCGTGAACATCCCAGGATTTGACCTTGAAGCCGAACATCCCCCTGCTCAGGACAATGGCACGGCGGTTGGTTACGGCGTATACCTTCAGGAGGCGTGAACACAGCTCGGGAACCAGGTAAACCAGGGCGATGACGCAGACAACGGCCACGAAGAGCGGCTCCGCAGTCCCGAATAGCCGGCAAAGGACAAAACTCGCCACCAGCAGCAAGGTCGGGCGCAGCAGGGCCGGCCTGGGGCGACCGAGCCACAGCAGGCGCTCGCCCTCCCGCAGGGTGGCGAGGATGCGCTGCCGCTCCGCTTCCGTGGCGCGGATGCTTTCCCACAGGCTGGCTGAATCCGGTGGCATGTCCTTCCGCATTATAAATCCCCCCAATGCCGCGCGCAAGCGGAAAAGCGGTCGGGAATTGCGCGCAGCGGCACATGTGTCCCAAAGAATTTGGGGAACATGTGGATTTAGGGGGAGGGGTGGAAAGCGCGGGGCGCATCTTGGTGGTTCAGAGTCGTGCAACGGGAGACGCCATCCACCCCGCGGAGCGGGGTTCGGTATGGAGCCGTTTGGTCCGTGGTTGCCCCACGGGTTTACACCCGTGGCTCTGCAAAGGAAAGCACCCCGCCAGGCGGGGTGCAAAGCACGCTTGCATGGCTGCAACAGTAATGGGCTGCGCCATATGAAAGGATGCTTCAAACACACGCCAATGCCAGCCCCGCAAGGCGGGGCAATACGTAGGAACGCGCCCAAAGGGCGCGCTATATGTGGAGCCATTCCAATGGCGGCTCAAAGTTAGCCCAGTGCGGAAGCGCTGGGGGTAACCACCATCCTAACGTCTCCGTACCGAACCCCGCTCTGCGGGGTGGATGACGTCTCCGGTTGCACGTTTCAAGCCGCCTTTACTGACAAAATTCAAAGGAGGGGGCTTCAATTTTGGGCGATTTTCCCAACGATTGCCTATCAATGCGTAGAAAAAGACAAACTCAATCTTTGGGACACATGTGCTTGAGCACACGTGTGTCCCAAAGATTTTTTCCGAGAGACGCAAGTGCCCCATGTTTCCCTTTGCCTTAACAAATAAACTTGCCAAGGCGGGCGAGCGGTGGCAGAATAGGGGCATGTTACGGTGCAGGCAGATAGCTGTATTGATTCTCCTCACGCTGGTGGGGATGATGGGCTGCCAACAGAACCCGTACCTGCGCACGCCGCGCGGCTACAAGTTCACCCCGGCCTCTCAGGCGCTGGTGCCGCGCACCATGTCGCGCCTGGCTCAGGAATGCAACATCAAGGTGCGTCTCATGTCGCCCAAATCCCGCCCGCGCCGCGCAGCCAAGCGCATGCGCCCCACGTTCATCACCATCCACAGCACGGCGAACCACTCCCGCTCGGCCACGGCGCTGCAGCATTCCCGCGCGCTCACGAACGGCTCCATCACCAACCGCAGCTGGCATTTCACGGCAGACCAGTACATGGTGGTGCAGAACCTGCCGCTCAACGAGACGGCCTGGCACGCCGGCACGGCGGCCGGCAACCACAACTCCATCGGCATTGAAATGTGTGAGGCGGAAAGCCTGGGCCACAACCACTACCGCACGTGGAACCGCGCGGCCAAGCTCACGGCGGTGCTGATGAAGCGCTACCGAATCAACCTTCGCCACGTGGTGCCGCACTACCACTGGACGCGCAAGAACTGCCCCGCCCCGCTGATGACCAACGGCCGCCCCGGGCCCAAGTGGGCGTGGTTCCTCTCGCGCATCGACTACTACTACCGTTGCATCAACAACGGCAAGCCCAACCGCTGATTCCATGGACAGGAGCCTGCAGCCCGCAGACGCCCTGGACACGCTGCCCTGGGTGTCCCCGCGCGAGCTCAAGGCGCTCCACGCCGCCGGGCTGACGAATGTGGGAGACGTGCTGATGCGCATGCCGCGGCGCTATGAGGACCGGCGGCGCAGCGGGGATTTGGCGAGCGTGCAGAATGGCGATACGGTGTGCCTGCAGGTGCATGTGTATTCTGCGGGGTGGCGTTTTTCCTACAAGCGGTACTACGAGCTGTCCGTGGGAGCGGAGGACGAGCCGCACGGCGCGCGCCTGCTTCTGCGCTGGTTCAACATGCCGTATGTGGCCAAGCTGCTGGCGGTGGGCATGAACCTCTTCATCTACGGCCGCGTGCGGGAATACGGGGGCAGGCTCATCATGGTGAACCCGGATTTCGAGCAGATGGAGGAGGAGGATGCCGGGAACCGCCTGGTGGCCGCTGCCATGGGGGATGCCGTGCCGCCCCCCGCAGAGGTGCCGGGCGTGCAGGCGCTCATCCACACCGGGCGCATTGTTCCCATCTACCGCGGGATATCCGGCATGGTGCCGCGCAGCTACCGCGCGCTTGTGTGGAAGCTGCTGGAGCAGCTGCCGCCGCAGCTCACCCCCACCGGGTACGATGTGGCCCCCAAATACCCCTACCGAGAGGCTCTCAACGATATCCACTTCCCCGCGGAAGACGATCTGCAGCACAAGGCGCGCATGCGCTTTGCCCTGCAGGAGTGCTTTGCCCAGCAGTTCCGCGTGGCCTGGCGCCGCCGCCGCGCACAGCAGAGCGGCGGCATGGTGACCGCCACGGATGACGCCTATGTGCAGGAGCTGCTCACCGCCCTGCCCTTTGAGCTCACCGCCGCTCAGAAACGCTGCATTGCGGAAGTGCGCGCGGATATGGCCTCCACCCGCCGCATGAACCGCCTGCTGCAGGGAGACGTGGGAAGCGGCAAAACCCTAGTGGCCCTCTGCGCCATGCTGTACTGCATCGGCAGCGGGTACACCGCCGCACTCATCGCGCCCACGCAGATACTCGCGGAGCAGCACTACCACAACTTCTGCCGTCTGCTTGCCCACACGGATATCCGCGTGTCCCTGCGCACCTCCGGCCGCGCGGACGACACCGGGAACCTGCAGCTGGACAACCCGGCGGAGGCAGACCGCACGCCGCGCCTGCTGGTGGGCACGCACGCCCTGCTCTACAAGAAGAACCGCCCGCAGAACCTGGGACTCGCCGTGGTGGACGAGCAGCACAAGTTCGGCGTGGAGCAGAGGGAGCGCTTCATCTCCTCCGCCGGCACGGAACCGGATGTGCTGGTGATGACCGCCACGCCCATTCCGCGCACGCTCACCCTCACCCTGTATGGGGATTTGGATGTCTCCGTCATAGACGAGCTGCCCGCCGGGCGCGGGGAGATTGTGACCGCCCTGCGCAACCCCGTGCACATGAAGCGCATCATCTCCTTCATGGAGAGCGAGCTGAAAGCCGGGCGGCAAATCTACATCGTCTCCCCCCTGGTGGAAGAAAGCGAGAAGCGCGCCCACGCCGCCGCCACCACCGAGCTGGAACACTGGCGCGCCATCTTCCCGCAAGAGCCCATCGGCCTGCTCCACGGCCGCATCCAGGGAGATGAGAAAGAGGCCGTGATGGCCGATTTCCGGGACAACAAAACCCACATTCTGGTGGCCACCACCGTGGTGGAGGTGGGCGTGGACGTGCCGAACGCCACCATCATGCTCATCAACGATGCCGACAGCTTCGGCCTCTCCCAGCTGCACCAGCTGCGCGGCCGCATCGGCCGCGGCTCGCACAAGAGCTACTGCATCCTGCTCTCCAAGCTCAAGAAGGGGGATGAGCGGCTGGACAAGCTCAACGTGCTCTGCCGCACCAACAACGGCTTTGAGATTGCGGAGGAGGATTTCAAGCTCCGCGGCCCGGGAGATGTACTCGGCACCGCGCAGAGCGGCCTGGGTGCCGTGCAGTTCCCGGAATGGCTGGCGGACCTCCGTCTCATCCACCGCGCCACTAGGGATGCCAACGCCATCCTAGACGCCGACCCCGCGCTCACCCGCCCCGAACACGCCCCCCTGCGAGAGCTCGTGCAAAACGAGGACGACACCGCCGTGACGGGATAATCAAAAGCCGCTCAATCCCGGATGCGGCGGTAGCGGTACGGGCGGTAGCCCTCATCCAGGAAATGCTGCGTGTCCACGTATTTGTAGGAGCAGTTCCACACGGGCACGCCACCGGATTCCGCAATCAGCATCTGCGCATGCGCGGCATCCTTCCACCCCATGAACAGCCACACATGCACCCCCGGCAGCAGCATGATATCCCCGGGTTTCAGTTCATCCGCGCTCTCCAGCGGGCGGCACAGCGCGCCGAGCTCGCGCGTGGAGTACGGGCGCTCCAGCCGCCAGCAGCGGGAGACGAAGCCGCTGCAGTCGATACCCGCGGCATAGCGGCTCACCGCAGCGTCTCCGCCCGCAATCTTGCCCTCTGAGGCATAGTCCCCCGCATACACCGTGGCATCCGAGTGCAGACGGGTCAGGAATTCCTGCGGCGTATCGAACCCGCCCCACTTGTACGGCATGCCGGTGTTGCTGCCGCGGGTCCACCAGAAGCGGTAGCCCATCTTCCCGCGCATGCCTATGTCCGGCGTGTCCACGCGCTGGCCGTCGGGGTCGTTGCCGTGGCGGGCGAAACGGCTCGCGCCGTTCCATTTCAGGCGAGTGTAGGCATCGGCTATCAGGCGCACCTCGGCACGCGTTACCTGCGGCGCGGAGGGCAGGATGGGGGCGGCGTGCTCCGGCACGCTGCTGCAGGCTGCCAGCAGCAAAGACAGGGCAACGGCGGCGGTGTGGCGGGTTCGCATGCACCCATGCTAAACCGCGCCGGCCTCCTTGTCAAACAGAAAGCCGCGCTCCCGTAAAGGAGCGCGGCTTGTTGAAATCGATTTCCGCGAGGCGGATTAGGGCTTCACCACGGAAGCGAGCACCACGGTGCCGTTGTACGGCGTGGCGACGTTCGCGGGCAGCTCCACCTGGGCCATGCGCAGGGATTCGTCCAGCTTCAGGGCGGAGATGTCGGCCTGCACGTTGGCGGGGATGTCCTTCACGGCGCACTTGATGGGCAGCTCGTGGATGATCTGGTTCACCTGGCCGCCCATGGCCACGCCGGCGGGCGTGCCGTTGAGCTTCACGATCACCTTGGTCTTCACCACGGTATCGGGGGTCACGGCCTGGAAGTCCACGTGGGTCACGCCGTCCTTGAGCCAGTTGCGCTGAATGTCCTTCACAATGGCGAGCACGGCCTTGCCGTCCACGTCCAGGTTCACGAGGATGCTGTCGGTGTCGGCCTCGTTGAGCAGCACGCGCACATCGGATGCGGTGGCCTGCACGTTGATGTTCTCACCATTGCCGTAAATCACGCCGGGGATGAAGCCCTGGGCGCGGAGGGCGTTGAGCTTGCCGGTGCCGACAGCCTCACGCTTGCTAACCTTGAGGGTATGCTTGGTCATTTTTCTAATGCTTTCTATTTGTTTGAAATGATGGTTTGTTTGGAGTTCATCCGACGTCGGTGAGCGGCTAGAGTCTCACCCGCCGGGATAGCGCGCCCAAGCCAGCGAGGCAAAGGCGGACCCCCAAGGTACGCCCAATTTCGGAAAAGTCAAGGAAAATTTGAGATTCTCACGGGCTGCGCGCGAAAATTAGGCGTCATGCGCGGAAAGCGGGCTTGCGAATCAGCGGGGAAAGAGTAGAATGGGGGGCATGAATCATGAAAGCCCGCCGCGCGCCTGGGTGGATGTGGACCTGGAGGCGATTGCTCACAACCTGGATATAGCCCGCCAAGCCTTGCCGGACACCGCGCTCATGCCGGTCATCAAGGCTGGCGCGTACGGGCACGGGCTGGAGCCGGTGGCGCGCCGCCTGGATACGGACGGCATTGCGTTTTTCGGCGTGGCAAACGCGGGTGAGGCCCGCCGCCTGGCGCATGCAAACATACGCACCTGCCCGTTCATTTTGGGGCCCACCATCCCTGACGAACGGGAGGAGATTGTATCCCAGGGCTGGTGCTGCACCGTTTCCACGGTGGAGGAGGCGCGGCATTTCGATAGCCTGGCGGCGCTCACGGGGCAGCGTTTCGCCGTGCATATTGCGGTGGATACCGGCATGGGCCGGGAGGGATTCCTGCCCGCCGAGCTGGGCGAGGTGGCCCCCCGGCTGGCCGCCCTGGAGCATCTGCAGGTGGAAGGTGTGATGTCCCATTTCCCGGCGGCGGACGAGGATGTGCCGTTCACCCAGGCGGAGATTTCCCTGTTCACGGATTGCGTGGCGCAGCTGCAGGGGCATTTCAACCTGCGCTACCGCCACATAGCCGCCAGCGCAGGCGAGCTGGGGTACGAGACACCCGAGGCCAACCTGGCGCGCCCGGGGCTGCTGCTGTACGGAGTGGCCCCCATGGCATCCATATACGACGGCGTGCTGCGCCCCACACTGAGCCTATCCTCCCGCATCTCCCTGGTGCGCGAGCTGCCTTCCGGGCACGGCGTGGCGTACGGCCGCACCTATGTGACGGAGCGCCCCACACGCGTGGCCACCATCGGTATCGGCTATGCAGACGGCTGGAGCCGCCGCCTTTCCGGCAGCGGGGCCCGCGTCTATATCCGCGGGCAATACTGCCCCATGCTGGGCCGCGTGACCATGGACCAGATTATGGCGGATGTAACCCATGTGCCGGATGCCGCCCCCGGCGACCGGGTGGAGCTCATCGGTCCGCACATCCCCGTCACGGAGGTGGCGGAGCGCGCCGGCACCATTGTGTGGGAGATTTTCACCGGCCTGGGGCCGCGCCTGCCGCGCAACTATTGATGCCCAGCGGTGTTGCATGCGTTTTTTCCTTGCCAAGCTCCCCCTGTGATGATAAGAAGGGGAAAAGCTGGTTATGGATGTACATGCCGCACAGTGGATAGGCAAGCGGGAACGGATGGAAGACGCGTATGCGGTCTCCCACTTTCCGGAGGGTACGCTTGCCGTGGTGTGCGACGGCATGGGCGGCCACTGCCGCGGGGATGAAGCCGCCAGGGCTGCGGCAAACGCCTTTTGCTCCGCGTTTGCGCAGCTGCCGGGGCTTCCGGCGCAACGCCGCCTGCGCGTGGCGCTGGACGAGGCGAACGAGGCCGTGGGCGCGCTGTACCTGCAGACAGGCACTTTCGGCGGCAGTACACTGCTGGCCGCATTCGTATCGCACGGGCTGCTCCACCATGTGAGCGTGGGAGACTGCGCCCTGTTTGTCTGGCGCGGCGGCACGCTGCGCCGCCTGAATGCGGACCACTCCATGCGGGCGCTCTACAAGGGGTACGGCTTGGACAGCGCCATGCCGGACAGCCACTGCCTGCGCAGCGCGCTCACCGGTGAGCCGCCGGAGCTGGTGGACGCCCCGCAGGGATTCCCCCTGCTGCCGCACGACCGCATCATCCTGGCCAGCGACGGCACGGAGGCTCTGCTCTTCGACACCCCGCTCCCCACCGGGCTGGCCACCATCCTTTCCGACCGCGCCGTCCCCCTGGCCCCGGCCATTGTACAGGCCTGTGAAAGGCTGCAGGACGAGTACGCCGACAACGTGACCGTGCTCACCCTGGACGTGGACTAGTGTCTTGTCGAGTTAATTCGTTATAATACAATTCTAGGTGTTTGGGCGGCTGTATGCCTCTTGGCCCTCTCCACGGAATCAATCACCTGCCGCGCCTCTTTTGTCCATACGAAAGGTTTGGCCGAGCGCTTGTTGTA
>JAZLHB010000111.1:0-26150 GCA_045616565.1 Akkermansia sp.
GTTTCTACAATATGTCTCGGTGGCACGCCACCCCGTCAACTCCAAGGCTGGTATTATGTTCACAACCAATTCTAGCACACGAGTCTAGGGGGGCGTGCCGCTTTTCTGCTCCGCTACAAATCTGCCGGAGTGCCCAAAAAACAGCCCTGCCGTGCGGCAGGGCTGCGGGTGGATAAATCTGCGCGGCGGGGTTACTCCTTGACTCCGGCGGCCTCGAATGCCTCCTTGAGCTTGGGGTTTTTCTCCGCCAGCTGGTAGGCGGTCTTGCCCTGCTTGTTCTTGATGGCGGGATCAGCGCCCGCCTTGAGCAGGGGGGCAATCATGCAGGGCTTCTTCACGTTCATGAGCGCGGTGGTACCGTACTTGTTCACCTCGTTCACATCTCCCACCTTTTTGTCCAGCAGGTACTGGAGCAGCTCCGGTCCGTCTGCAATGTTGTTGCCGGCGGCTGCGTACAGCGCGGGGTAGCCGCAGGTGCCCCACACCAGGTCCGTGCGGGAGCCGTGCTCCACCATGTACTGCAGCAGGGGCAGGGCTTCCTTGCATTTCATGTTGCTGGAAATCACGTTGTAGAGCGGCATGATGTCCTTCTCGTTGGTGCCGTTGTTGAAATCCAGCTTGTACTTCTCCAGGGCCTTGAGCTGTGCCAGCGCTTTGTCGGGTGTGCCGCTTTTTACAATGAAGAACACCAGGCCCTCCTGCTTCTGCGTCTTGGCGGTGGGGTCCGCCCCCTTGGCAATGAGGTGCTCCATCTGCTCCACGGAGAGGAAGACGCAGGCGTGCATCAGCGCGGTCATCCCCTTCTTGTCGGTGGCGTTGGGATCAATGCCGCAGGTGTCGATGAGGTAGTCTGCCATGGCGTTGAAATCAATCTTTCCGGCGGAGATTCCGTTGCGGCGCAGTCCCATCATCAGCGCGGTCCGCCCCTCGTTGTCCACGGCCTTGGGATCCGCGCCAAGCTCGGTGAGCAGCTTCATCATCTCCATGTTCTGCTCGGATGCCGCGCGGATGAAAGGCGTATCCTGCCCGGCCTGCAGGTTCACATCCGCCCCGGCCTTCACCAGTTCCTTCACCAGCTCCGGCTTGTTGGCGGAAACCGCCATGGTGAGCGTGCCTGCGGAGAATTTCTTCTCCGGGTCCACGCCGTTCACATCTGCTCCCTGGGAGAGGAAGAAGGCCACGGCGTCCCGGTTGCCCACGCTCGCGGCATAGGCAATGGGCGTGTACACTCCGTACACGCAGGTGTTGATTCCCTGCTCGCCGTTCTTGATTTTTTCCAGTCCCTTCTTCACCTCCGCCTTGGGCAGGGCCGCTATGGCCTCGTCCATGGTCTGGATGGAGCCCAGCGGCATGGCCGGCGCGGCTTCGGCGGCCACTGCGGGTGCCAGCCCGGCTGTGGTGATGACGGTGCAGGGTAGCAGCCCTGCCGTGGCGGCCAGGGCGATTGACAAGATGGTGTTCCTTTTCATGGTATCTTTTTGAACGGGGCTGCGCTGCCGCAGGGGCAACTTGGTGTGCAGGGTAGCAGAATATGCGCGTGAAATCAAGGAAGAGATGCTGATGTGCCGTAACACGCACAGGAAAGGCGCAGTTGCGCCGCGGGTGTTCATTTCAAGGTGAAATGGATATGGGTCATTTCATTCTCGAACTCACTGCTGATGGTGTGGCCGTACGCGGTTCCGGAGGTGGGTGTGGTGAAGACCAGGCGATAGGTGGTGGTGCCCTTGTATGGATTGCCAACCCCTGCTGTCTCATTGGTCACCAGGGCTTCTCCCTTGGAAATTTTCTTGTAGGTCACAGTGGAGCGGTATTCTGCGGCACCGCCCCCGCCGGAGGTGGTGGTGTAGGTGTTTTGCGCATCGAATGTGTAGTTGCCCATGGTGGCGGCCACCAGTTTGGTCCAGGCGGGCCAGGGCGTTTCCTTGCCGCCGGGGGAGCACTGGCGGGAGCGGATGCCCGCTCCCTCGGGGTAGGTGAAAATCAGTGTCTTTCCCGCAGCGGATTCCGGGGCCTCTGCGGTGGCCTGCACCGGTTTCGGCATTTTGTATGGCGCCTCCTTGGGCATGTTCTCTATGGCTTTGGGGGCCGCCCAAGTGTTGGCGGGCCCCAGGGCAAGCAAGGCGGTTGCAGCGAGGATGAGCGGTTTCATAGCATCCCATGCTAGCACACCGCGCCCCGCCGGTCAATCTCCTTCATGATGCGATTTCTGTTGCAAGAAAACGGAAAGGGGGTAGAATGTGCGCGCGGATATGGAAGCGAGTGCAAAGCCGAGGATACGCAAGGTTATGCTGATGATTCTGCTGGGGATATTCCTGGCGGAGTTCGGCAACGGCGTGTGGGACCTGCTGTTCAGCAACTACATGAGCGATGTGCACGGCATGCAGGCCGCCCAGCGCGGCATGATGGAGCTCCCGCGCGAGCTGCCGGGCATATTGAGCTTTGTGGCTATCAGCGCTCTCTTTTTCCTCAACGAGGTGAAGCTCTCCGCGCTGGCCTGCCTGCTCGCCGCGGCGGGTGCGGTGGGTATTCTCACCCTCCCCCCGGAGAGCGGTATCATCACCCTGAGCCTCTGGGTGGTCACCGCCAGCCTGGGCCAGCACATTCTGCTGGGCACCATTGATTCCATTGTCATGCACACCGCGCGGCCGGAAAACCGCAGCCTGCGCCTGGGGCAGATGCGCGCGCTGTGTACCGCCGCCGCGCTCACAGGCGCGGTGTATGTGTGGCTCAAGTGGAAGTTCAATGCGGATTACGGTGTGGACTACGCGGTTGTTGCATGTGCCCTGCTGGCGGGATTCACCCTGTTCCTGTATGTGCGCAACGATGCCGCCTTCCCGCCGCGCCGCTCCATGCGGGAGAACTTCATCCTGCGCCGCGAATACGCCGTGTACTACGGCCTGGAGACCCTGCACGGCATCCGCAAGCAGCTCTTCCTCACCTTCGGCTACTGGCTCATGGTCAGCTCGCTCGGCCAGAATCCCGCCCGAATCGGCATGATTATGCTTGTCGCAGGCGTCATCGGCCTCTTCACTCAACCCTTCATCGGCTGGAGCATCAAGCGCTTCGGCGAGCGCCGCGTCACCATATTCGACAGCGTGATGCTCGCATGCCTGTGCCTGGCGTACGCCTTTGCGCCGCAAACCCTGCCGCTGGAATGGGCCGTGGTTGTGGTGGGCTGCTGCTTTGTGCTGGACAAGGTGCTCTTTGCCATGGGCATGGCGCGCACCACCTATATCACCCGCATCTGCGGCAACCGCCGCCATGAAATCACCCCCTGCATCTACACCGGCATTGCCATCAACCACGTGGCCTCCATCTCCTACGGCGTGCTCGGCGGCATCATCTGGCAGGCCACCGGCGGCCCCCAGGCCGTCTTCCTCATCGGCGGCCTCGCCGTGGTGGCCGCAGGACTCCTTGCCCGAAAGATGAAGTGAATCCGCCGCATGGCGCACATGTGTCCCAAAGATTTTTGGAAACCTATGAATTCGGGTGGTGGGGTGGATGATACGCAAGGCGAATCTTGGTGGTTCTGCAACATGCAACGGGATAGCGGAGCCGCCCCGCCGTTCGTCCGCCTTCGCTACGCTACAGCGTGACGAGGCGGGGTTACCCGGCGGAGACCCGTCTTCGCCCTGCGGGCTTCCGTCTTCGCTCGCCGAGACAGGACGACGTGACGAGGCGGGGTTCCCCGGCGGAGACACTTGTACGCTCGTTATCCCACGGGTTTACACCCGTGGCTCTAGAAAGGAAAGCACCCCGCTCAAGGCGGGGTACAAAGCACGTTCGCATGGCTGCAACAGTAATGGGCCGCGCCATATGAAAGGATGCTTCAAACACGCGCCAGCGCATGCCCCGCAGGGCGGGGCATACGTAGGAACGCGCCCAAAGGGCGCGCTATATGTGGAGCCCTTCCAATGGCGACTCAAAGTTAGCCCAGCGCGCTGGGGGTAACCACCACCCTAACGACTCGGCACTGAACCCCGCTCTGCGGGGTGGATGGCGTCTCCTCATGGCATCCCGGGGCAGGGCGGGTTACTCGTACTTGTCGAGCATGCCGTAGATGTCCTGCACGTCCTTGTTGGATTGGCGCGCAATGAGAATGGCGGCAACGGCAAGGCAGACAGCGCCGCCGATGGGGAGAATGATGGCGAGTTTCCTGAACATGGCGTGGGTGGTGGTGGGTGGGTTAGTCTATCTCCGGCGGGGTTGCGGGCACCAGGCGCCCCTCGTCGTCCTTCATAAAGGGGAATGCGGCCACGCCTTCACGGGTGAGGAAGGGGAATGCGCGGTCCGGGTTCTTGCCCTCCGCCAGGGCCTCCATGGCCTGGTGGCAGCCGGCAATGCCGAAATCCGCCATTTGCAGCCCCCGTTCAATCTCTTCACGCGCATCCAGCAGTTTCTGCTTGGCTTTTTCCAGCATCTTGAGGCGGTGCGGCAGCGTTTCCGGCCCGCGCATCGTCTCATCGAAAAACACCTTGATTTGCGGCAGGGTGATGCCCGCGCGCTTCAGGCACAGGATACCCATGAGCGTGCCGATGCTCGCGTCTCCGTATATGCGGCGCCCGGTCTTGGTGCGCTCCACATGCCGCAGCAGCCCCTCCTTCTCATAGAAGCGGAGGGTGTGGATGGACAGCCCGGTCCTTTCCGACAAGTCTGATATGGTGTATTTGGTTTTTTGCGGCATGGATACTACCCGCAATTCCAGCACAAGCCCCCTGTGAAGTCAAGCTGAAAGTGAGAGTGCACTCCAGCTTTTTGCGTTTTTTTTGCACTTGGGCGCCTTTTTTCCTTGCGGAATTGCTTAAGTAATGTAAAATGCTTGCAACCGCTTGTATAAACGCATGAAAACGGGAACAATAACAGGCTTGGCAGGGGTGCTGCTCGTGGGAGCGGGCGCCTATCTATACACGCAGACGGATGTGCTCGACTTTTTGAAGACACCCGAGCTGGAATATGAACTGGTGTGGGACGCCGGAGTGGGAGACGCCACCGGGCGCGCGCTGGATGGAATCACGCAGACGCCGCCGGATTTGGGCCAGGCGCAGTTCCGCATGTATGCGGAGAATGACGCCAACTGGCTGCGCATGGCGCGCTACCTGCTCAGCAAGCGGGACAGCGAGTGCTCTGCGGATGTGGCCAAGTTCACCAAAGAGATAGACAAGAAAATCGAGGACTTGGAGAAACAGATAGGTGAGAAGAAGAGCCTGATGCTCTCCCTGGCAGATGATTCCCCGGAGAGCCATGAGAAGGTGAAGGAGCTCAACCGCCTGCTCATAGAGGCCAAGGCGGAGAAGGCCGCCCCGTGGACGCTGGATGCCGCGCTCAACAGCCCGCAGATGGTGGAGCTGCTGGACCGCATCTGCTGTGACCGCGCCTGGCTCAACCAGATTCTCTTCTCCGGCGAGTGCGAGCGCCCCGGCCGCGTGCTCGCCATCCTGGGAGAAATCTTCAAGAAGCACCCGGAGGCGCGCCGCGCGGGTATCCTGCGTGATATTGCCACCGCCACCGCGCTGGAATACGCCCGCGCCGGGTACATCTTCGCCTCTGCGGAACCGCGCGCAGACCACTTCATGCGCAACTGGAAGGCCGGCAAGCTCAACACCGGGTTCGACAAGCTGCCCTTCTGGCAGCTGCGCATCGTCTGCGGTGCCAAGGGCAACCACAGCTCCGGCACGCCGGAGGCCCTGCAGTGGGCCGTGGACAACCTGCACCTGCCCGCCCACAGGTTCTGCGGCTGCTACTGGCGCTGCGGTTACAAGCTCTACAACATCTACGGCGAGAGCATCCACGGTTCCGGCTACGGCGAGCCCTTCAAGGGAATCTTCGACAACAACCACTACACCTTCACCCAGAACGTGGGCGGTGTGTGCGGCAGCCTCTCCCACTACGGAGCCTATGCCGCCTGCGCCAACGGCATTCCCGCCATGACCGCCGGTGAGCCCGGCCACTGCGCTCTCGTGGTGCTCGTGAACGGCAAGTGGACCCCCGCCTACTCCCTCTCTTGGGAGCGCGGCCTGCACTGGACCGTGTGGAAGGATATGCACCGCTTCTCCTCCCTGCACATGCAGACCGAGCTCATGGGTGAGAAGGCCGCTTCCAAGACCAACCTGAGCAACGCCTACCGCATGGCGGCCCGCGCCTTTGCCGACACCAACGACAAGGACCGCGCCACCAAGGCCTACCAGGCGGCGGTGAAGGTTCAGCCCTGCAACTATCCCGCCTGGCGCGAGTACGCAGAGTACCTGAAGGCCGGCAAGGCCAAGCAGGATGCCTGGATGGATTTCAACACCCGCGTGTGCGACACGCTCTCCGAGCGCTACCCGGAAATGGCCGCGGAAATCCTGCGCAACTTCCTGTACCCGGAGCTTGCCGCCAATGCAGCGTCCTACGGCAAGGGCAAGCTGGAGGAATGCTTCCTGAACTTCTGGAAACCCGTGGAGCGCGCCTCCCGCAACGAGGAGAAGCTCACGCCGGATGCCTGGCATGCGGATGAGATGTGCAGCGCCCAGCTGGATATCATGAAGAAGCTCGGCGGTGACGAGAAGGAGGTTACGCTGGATTTCTACACGCTGATCCTCACCAACACCTTCGTGAACCGCCACTACGCCCCCAAGGTGCTTGCCTGGGGCTCCAAGCTGGCGGAGAAGTACAAGGGTGACATGCCCAAGCGCATGATGGAGGCCAACGTGGTGGCCCTCTCCGCCAAGGGCGGCGCCAAGATGGACGCCAAGGCCCGCGACAAGATGATTGGCGAGCTTCTCGTGAACTGCGAGAACAGCCGCGACCTCAATTCCTTCAACAACCTTGCGGAGCTGCTCACCAAGGAGTACACCGCGCCCAAGGAGAAGATGCCCGCCTTCGAGCCCTTCAAGGGGCGTCTCATGTCGGAGCGCGGCGTGCCGTTCTTCAGCTCCGTCTCCAAGAACTTCGGCCAGCCCTCCGGCGCCGGCCACCCCGGCCTGCTCAAGATGTGCGGCGGCGGCTTCCACACCGACAAGGAGGAAAGCCCCTGGGCCGCCATTATGCTGGCGCGCCCGGCCATGGTTTCCGGCGTGGTGGTGGTCTGCACCCCGCACAATACCGCACGCCTGAACAACATGCACATTCAGGTTTCAGAGGATGGTGAGAGCTGGACGGATGCCGGTCCCGCAGCCGCCCCCTACAGCGGCGAGGTCATGCGCTTCGACATGGGCGCGGAGGCTGACTGGCCCCGTGCCAAGTACGTGCGCGTCATCCGTGACGGCGGCCCCGATTTCTTCCACCTGCGCGGCATCTACGTGTACGGCAAGAAGGCAGCGTAACACCACCCAGGCAAGATTAACCACAAACTGATTCAAGAGATATGAAAAGGCTTATGATCATGATGCTCGCCGCAGGCTTGGTGAGCTGCCACGAGGAGAAGAAGGAAGCCCCCGCCCCGGAGCCCCAGCCCCCCGTCGCCCCGGCGGCGGGCTCCCAGAGCCCCAACCAGGCGGAATCCTTCACCAAGGCCAAGGAATCCGTCACAGATGACGGCTACATCGTCTTCGCCTATGCCGCAGACTGGGACCGCTACAGCGAATCCTTCGCCAAGGCCTGGATCACCAATGCGGATATCCAGAAGGCCGCCGGCAGCGCCCGCCTGCTGCTTGCCCCCGTCTACCAGGCAGAGGGTGAGAAGGTGAAGAAGGCACTCAACGATTTCTGGGGCTTCATCCCGGAGAAGGAGCGCAGTTTCCACGATGAAACCTACCCCGCCATCATGATGTTCGACAAGGATGGCCGCCACTACGCGGATATCTACGGCCCGGACATGCTGACGTGCACCCCGGCGGACATTGCCGCAGAGGTGGCAGGCAAGCTGGAGCTGCTGCACCGCCAGGCGGACCTGCTCAAGAAGGCCGGTGAGGCATCCGGCGCAGAGGCCGCCCGCCTGCTGGGCGAGGCTGCCACGCTGGAGGGAATCGCCGCCCCGGAGAAGATGCTCGACAAGGTGAAGCAGGCGGACCCGGAGGATGAGAGCGGCTATGTGCGCCGCCTTTCCTTCAATGGCCTTTCCTTCGCAGACCAGAAGCGCAAGCAGGTGGCGGACCTCGGCTCCAAGGAGGAGAAGTGGGCCGCTATCCAGGAAATCGCCAAGGAGGTGGAGGGTATGCTGGAGGACAACGCCTACACCAACGCCCAGAAGCAGGAGATGTGCTCCGCCGTCATCGGCGTCCTCCACCGCAACGGCGGCTACAAGGGCAGCCTCCAGATTTCCAAGTGGGCCAAGCGCATGACCGAGCTCGACCCCGAATCCATCCTTGGCCGCTCCGGCAAGGTGGTGCCGGATGTCTGGTCCTGGAGGCTCAACTACGCGGAGGGCTGGACCCCCGCCGGCATCCCGGACGACAAGACTCCCATAGCCCTGCGCGGAGACCTCCCCATTTCAGAGCCCGGCTCCTACACCCTGCAGTTCATGTACCAGAAGGGCAGGGATGCCCTCCACATTGAAAAGGTGATGCTCTACGACGGTGATGAGCTCCTCTCCGAGGACGAGCATGTGGGCGAGGCCTCCAAGTCCCCCCGCAACAACAGCTACACTGTTACTGCGGATTCCAAGGTCAAGAACCCACGCGTCTTCATTATCTTCAACAATGGAGACAAGCGGGATTCCTACGGCATTATCCGCATCGACAACGAGTAACCCGCTGCAACTCGCGTTTCCCAAGCCCATCCGGTTCCCAAGCCGGGTGGGCTTTTCCTTTCTCTGCCCGGTGGAGCAACGGGATAGCGGAACTGTCCCTCCGTTCGGCGGGATGCAAGGCTATTGGCAAGGCGGGTCAGCGCACGCTCTTGAGGGCAAGCTCAAAGGCGCGGATGGTGCTGGAGGGGTTGGCGATTCCCTTGCCGGCAATGTTGAAGGCCGTGCCGTGGTCCGGGCTTACGCGCAGGCGCGGCAGCCCCAGGGTTACGTTCACCGCATTGTCGAAATCCACCAGCTTGAGCGGAATGAGCCCCTGGTCGTGGTAGGGGCAGAGCACGGCGTCGTACTGCCCCTCCACGGCATCCCGGTACACGCAATCCGGCACGCAGGGACCGCAGATGCTGCAGGTGGGCAGGGCGGCCTGCAGCTGTTGCACGGCGGGGGTGATGGTGTCTATTTCCTCCCTGCCGAAGGCGCCGCCCTCCCCGGCGTGCGGGTTGAGCGCGGCCACGGCAATGCGCGGGGCGGCGTGTCCGGTGCGCAGCAGGAAATCCGCCAGCAGCTTGCCGATGCGCACCAGCTCTGCCGTGGTGAGCAGCTTCGGCACGCGGTTCAGTGCCTCGTGGATGGTGCCGAGCGCCACCGTGAGATGCCGCCCCGTGAGGCACATGGCGAAATTCTCCCCCACACCCAGGCGCGCTGCAAAGAATTCGGTCTGTCCGGGATACTCAAACCCCACGGCGTGCAGCCCCTCTTTGCAGACGGGCGCGGTGACCACGGCGTCGATACTGCCGCTGCGCAAGGCTTCCGCCGCCAGCTCCAAGTGCTCCAGCGCGGCGCGCGCGGTGGTTTCATCCGGCTTGCCGGGCGTGGCGTGCACGGTTTTGCCGATGAGGCGGTATTCTGCGCCCTGCGGGAGTTGGGGCAGGGCCTTGGCGATGATTTCCGGGCCTATTCCGGCCTGGTCGCCCAAGGTATAGCCGATGATGGGGCGCTGCGGGCTCATGGCTTGGGCTGCCGGGCGGCGGGGGCGTTCTTTTCCTGCGCCTCCTTTTCCTTGGCGGCATCTGCGTGCTGTGCCGGGCGGTAGGAGCGCTCCGTGTTGATGTACTGCGCGTTGGTGTCGCGCTCCTCGAACTTGAGGTCGGCATCCATGGAGGCATGGTAGACCACGGTGAGCGCCAATCCCAGGATGGCGGGGACCAGGATGAGGGTGCCGAGACAGGTCTTCATGCGCCAAATTGTACAGCCCGCCCGCCAAATTGCAATGATTATTTGCCCTCCGGCGCCACTGCGCGCGCATTTTGTTTGAAAAGGTGAAAAAACCGCTTGACGCATGGCGGCTCATTTGCTAAAGTGGGCAGCAACCTAGGTTGGTTACGTACTATTACCATGAAAGCGACACTTCTCTATTCTTCCGCACTGGCCGCAGCCGTTGTCCTGCTGCCCTCCTGCACCTGCCAAAGGGGACACCGCGCCGCCCAGGCACCCGCCCCGCAGTGCTGCATTCCGGCAATCAACTCTCCCGTGCACGTGTACTCCAACACCGAGTCCTCCGAGGTGGTCCAGAAGCAGCTGGCCGCCAAGCGCAAGATGCTTCAGGAGACCCAGGCGGATTCCGCTGCCGAGCGCACGGAGCACACCTTCGTGCAATCCGCCGCGCCTGATTTGTACGCCAACCAGGACTACCAGTGGTTGCACAACCAGATTCTCACGGACAACGCCCGCAAGGCCAAGGAGCTCTCCACGGATATCTCCAATCTCTCCCACGGTCGTTAAGCCTCCCTTTTTCACAAGTGATCTTGGTTCGGCCCGCAGCGCACCTGCGGGCCGTCTTTTTTTGCCGATTCGGGGAAAACCCTCTTGCGCGGAACGGGGAAAAATGTTAGAATGCTCCGTGCAGAACTGGGGCCTTCGCGGCTCCCTCGCATTTTTCCAATCATAAACGACAAGATATCAAGATGAAATCACATTTTGCCAAATTGTTTTTCGCCCTGCTGTGTACGGCAGCGGGCGGCACGGCTGTCATCTGCATCTCCAAGGGGCTGCACAGCAGCATGGTGAATTCACAGCAGCCGCCCACACCTGCAGACCCCGTGGAGGCTGCCAACCAGGCCAAGACTGTGCTGGACTACAAGTGCGCCGCCTGCCATGCCGCAGATGCCAAGCCCAACAGCTTCCTCAACACGCTTTCGCTCGGCCTCATGCAGCGCCATGTGGATGCCGCCAAGGCCAGCTTCACCATAGAGCCTGACCACTCGCTGCACTCCGGCGTGGTGGACTACCTGAAGATGGACCGCGTGCTCTCCACGCGCCGCATGCCCCCGGCATCGTACTCTGCTGTGCACCTGGGCAGCGCGCTCACGCCCACGGATGTGGCCGCCCTGCGCAGCCACTACAAGGCAGAGGGAGCACAGATGCGCAGGTTCATCCCCATCTCTCCCGCGCCCGCCCCCGCCACCCGCGCAGAGCAGGCACGCGTGCTGCTCGGCCAGCTTCTCTATAACGATCCCCGCCTGTCCACCACCAACGAGGTGGCCTGCGCCTCCTGTCACGACCTCACCAAGGGCGGCACCGACAACAAGCCCAAGTCCGACGGTGTGCCCGGGGCGGACGGCAAGCCGCAGAAGGGCGGCGTGAACGCTCCCACCGTATTCAACGCCGCCGGCAACATCCGCCAGTTCTGGGACGGCCGCGCCGCCGACCTCAAGGAGCAGGCGGGCGGGCCTCCCCTGAACCCGGTGGAAATGGGTTACCAGTACCCCGAGGACTGGCAGGCCATAGCCGACAAGCTGGGCCGCGACCCGCGCCTGGCCGCGCTCTTCACCCTGGCCTACGGGGATGCCGGAATCACGGGCGACACCATCACGGATGCCATTGCCGCCTATGAGCGCACCCTCACCACCCCGGATTCCGCGTTCGACCTCTACCTGAAGGGCGATACCGCCGCGCTCACCAGCGAGCAGAAGCAGGGTCTCAAGAAGTTTGTGCTCTACGGCTGCGCCACCTGCCACGCCGGCCCCACCCTGGGCGGTATCAGCTTTGAGAACATCAACACCCACGCAGACCTGCGCGAGCTTGCCACCAAGGGTATTCCCGGCTCCCACAGCAGCCGCGCGGAGGACGCCACCTGCGCCTCCTGCCACCCGGACGGAGTGGATGCCGCCGCTGCCAAGGATGCCGAGTACCAGGAAGGCGCCTTCGGCCGCATGGACTTCACCAAGAACCCGGCCCACAAGGACCTCTTCCGCGTGCCCAACCTGCGCAACGTGGCCCTCACCTGGCCCTACTTCCATACCGGAACCGTGGACAAGCTGGAGGATGCCGTGCGTATCATGTGCATGACCCAGAACGACATGGAGCCCTCTGATTCCGCCGTGAAGGAAATCACCGCCTTCCTGCACGCCCAGACCGGCAAGCTCAACGGCAAGCCGCTGGACCAGCTCACCCCGGAGGATGTGGCTCCGTCCGCCACGGACAACTTGGTGCCCGCACTCGCTCCGCAGCCTGTAGTGGAGGACGAAATCTGACTGCGCGCACCATGCTCCGCTTCTCCGTACTGGCCAGCAGCAGCCAAGGCAATGCCACCGTGGTGTCCACCGGGCGCGTGAGCGTGCTGGTGGATGCCGGTATCAGCTGCCTGCGCTTGCGCAAAGGGCTGGAGGAATGCGGTGTCCCGGCCGCGCAGGTGGCCGGCGTGTTCATCACCCATGGACATACGGACCACACCTGCGGCCTGGGGCAGTTCTGCAAGAAATACTCCACGCGCATCTACTGCAGCCGCTATCTGGCCCGCGATATGCGCGAGGCGGCACCCGGCGCCGCCTGCACCTACCTGGAGCCCGGCGCGCCCGTGGAGCTGGAGGACCTGCGCATCACCCCCTTCAGCGTGAGCCATGACGCCGCCGATCCCCTCGGCTACCTTTTCGAGTGCGGCGGCGTGAAGCTGGGCTATGTTACGGACACCGGGCGCATCATGCGCGGCATGGACGAGCTTCTGGCCGGGGCGGATGCTCTGTACCTGGAATCCAACTACGATGAGGAGATGCTGCAGAACTCCGGCCGCCCCAAGCGGCTCATCGAGCGCATCTCCTGCGCCAGCGGGCACCTCTCCAACGTGCAGGCGTGCGATTTTGTGCGCACGGTGGGGCATCCCGCCCTGCGGCACCTGGTGCTCGCGCACATCAGCCCGGAATGCAACACTCCCAAAATCGCCGCCGCTGCCATGCAGGCCACGCTCAACGAGCTGGGGCTCCCCGCCACACTGCTCCACTGCGCCGAACGCGCCAAACGCCTTCTCTGGATAGAACTATAAACCCACATATCACAATATGAAAAACACCATTGCAACATGTCTGATTGCCGCCCTCTGCTGCCCCGCGTTCGCAGAGCTTCCCGCCAACCCCACCACCCCGCAGGACTACTACGCCGTGCAGGATGAGGTGGTGTCCTGCCTCAACCAGCTTTCTTCCCTCCTCCAAGGGGTGAAGGACAAGGACAGTGCCGATGCCGCCGCTCCCGCCGTCACAGACCTGGCGGCCAACGTGAAGGAGGCCGTGCAGCTCATCATTGCCAAGCAGGAGGAGGTGCAGAAGATTCTGGAACAGCGTCAGGACTTTTCGCCCGCCCAGTATGACGACGCCCTCTTCACCGTCATCAAGGTGAACACCGACCTCAAGGCCAAGGAATACTACCATTCCACCGCGCTCGCCACCGCTATGGAGTCCTTCACCCGCGCCATCACCGGCCGCGGCGAATAGCTCCCCCGTTCCAGCGCGCGTCTAGCGAAAAGGCACCGGTATCCCCGGTGCCTTTCTTTAACCACAAACCCGCCCCTCTATGATGAACGATTCCTGCATCAGAAACTGTCGGATGTTTGCATTGTGGAACAAAACCTGAATGATGTGGTGGCGTTCCGGTTTGTCCTGCTGTGTGCCTTTGTGATAGTGGTGCTGACTGTGCGTGCCGGGATGCCATGTGTGTACACACATGGCGGGTTTAGCGGTGGCGCACGGATGGCTGGGTGGCTTCGCTATTCTCCAAATATCTTTTTGACACCTGCGTAGAATTTTAATTAAAATGCAAAATAGTTAAAAAGCAAAACAAAAAGCAGAATGTGGTGCGCCTGAGCAGATGAAGGCACGAAGCCTAAAGAAACCATGAACAAGAAAATGATCAGAAATGCAGTTGCCGTATTGGCTGTCATGTTCTCCCTGTCCTCCTGCTGCTGGCACCATCACCACGCTGCGGCCTGGCACAACCACGGCGGAGGGGAGCGTGTGGTGGTACACCACGGTTCCCATGGTGGGAACCAGCACTGGCACCACAGGCGCTAAGGGGGATTGCTCCCGCGTTATCATTGGGGCCCGTCCGGCATCATGTCCGGCGGGCCCTGATTCTTATGCGGTGTCACTGCGCCGCGTAGGCGTCGAAATCTGCGGGGGCGCCCATGACTGGCGTGAAGAGCAGGGGGTGGAGCTGCGGCACGGCGGTGTGGGGGATGACGCTCAGGGTGGTGCCGTTGTACACCAGCAGGAAGTTGGGCAGGTTGTGTGCGGAGCGGGATGCAATGCGCTCCACGTTTGCTGCGGAGACGGGGGCGTCTGCCAGCAGGCGGCGGATGCCGGCGGGAGAAAGTGCGGCATCCAGCATGCGCAGGCGGCCCGCCGCCACCCAGGATTCACCGTTGAAGAAGAGCTGCAGCTCCAGGTTGTCGTCTGCCAGGTGGCCCTCCGCCTCGTCTGCCCAGCCCCAGTCGTCGCTCCACTGGGCCAGGCGGCGCAGGCGGTAGCGGAGCAGGGCGGCGGGTACGTGGGCCGGCAGCACAGCGGCTTGCGGGTTGGCGTATGCGGCGCACTCCTCTTCCGTGGGGCGGCGCGGGGATTCTGCCCTGCCGGGGTTGTAGTGGATGAGCTTGTTGGAGACGTAGGCGAGCGTGGCGATGAAGATGATAATCCAGCCGAGGGAGCGCATGGCGAGGTCTTGCCGCCCCAAGATGAAGCATGCGGCGGCCGCAGCCAGGGTGATGCCGAGCACGATGTGCCTTGCCAGCTTGGAGTTCACGGCGCGTTCTCCCTAGTTGTGGATGAGCCCGGTGGTGATATCCGCAAGCTGGAAGCGCACCACCTTGGCCAAATCCTGCATGCCCACCTGCACCTGCAGGCCAATGCGCCCGCCGGAGAAGATGATGGAATCAAACTGCGCGGCGGTGGAATCAATGGTGGTGCGCAGGGGCTTTTTCATGCCGATGGGCGAGCACCCGCCGTGAATGTAGCCCGTGAGCGGCAGCAAATCCTTTTGCTTGAGCATCTCCAAAGATTTCTCGCCCACGGCCTTGGCCGCCTTTTTCAGGTCCAGCCCCGCGCCCACGGGTATCACGAAGACATAGTGCTGCGTGCTGCGTCCCGTGGTGACAAGCGTCTTGAACACCTGCGCCGGGTCCTGGCCCAAGATGGATGCCACCTCCAGCCCGGTGATGGCACCCTCGCACTCGTAGGTGTATGCCTGGAACGGGATTTTGCGCTGCTCCAGGGTGCGCACCACGTTGGTCTTTTCGCTCGCCTTCATGGTGCCATGCTGGGAATTCCGGCCGCTGGCGCTTTAGTACACGTCCTTGCGGTAGCGCTTGGTGTTGCGCAGGTCCGCCAGGTAGGCGGCTGCCTCTTCCTCGCTCTTGCCGCCCTGGGTGGAGATGATGTTGAGCAGGGCGGCCTCCACGTCCTTGGCCATGCGGTTGGCATCACCGCAGATGTAGATGTAGGCTCCGTTGCAGAGCCACTGCCAGATATCCGCAGCGTTCTGCTCCATGAGGTGCTGCACATAGATTTTGTGCGCCTGGTCGCGGCTCCAGGCCACGGAGAGGCGCATGGTGCCGGCCTCCACCAGCTTTTCCAGCTCGTCCTCGTAGCAGCCGTCCGTGGCGCGGTAGGGGTTGCCGAAGAACAGCCACATGGGCCCGGTGGCACCGTCTGCCGTGCGCTGCTGCCAGAAGGAGCGGAAGGGGGCAATGCCGGCGCCGGGACCCACCATGATGATGGGGGTGGCCCCGTCCTCCGGCAGGTGGAAGCCCGGCTTGTTCTGCACAAAAATACGCACTTTGTCGCCGGGCTTCACGCGGTCCGCCAGATAGGTGGAGCACACGCCCTTGCGGGGGCGTTCGCTGTGCTTGGGGGTGTAGCGCACGGCGGCCACGCAGAGGGAGACCTGGCCGGGCACGGCATCCGGGCTGCTGGCAATGGAGTACAGGCGCGGCGTGATCTTGCCCAGGCAGTTGACAAACTGGGTGGCATCCGCAAAGGCGGCGGTGGTTTCCGGGTCCTCCGCCAAGTCCAGGATATCACGCCCGAAGGCGAAGGCGCGCAGGGCCTCTGCATCTGCAATCAAGGCATCCAGCTTGGCGCTCTTGGCCACGGCGTTCCACTTGCCCAGCACGCTCTTCTTGATGGTGGTGATATCATACGCGCTCACCAGCGCCTCCTTGAGCGTGGCAACGGCACCGTTGGGCAGGGCCACGGTTTCCTCCGGGTTGAGCCCCAGGCGGGAGATGAGGGCCTCCACCAGTTCGGGATCGTTCATGGGCAGCACGCCCAGGGCGTCTCCGGCGGCATAGTTCAGGCCGGAGCCCTCCAGGGAGAGGTCCACATGGTTGGTTTCCTTGGCACTGCCGGGCTTGGTGACGGGATGCACCCCCACCACAGCGGCGGGGAAGGGATTTTTCATGCTGTACGGTTCCATGGCGATTCTTAATTGCGGGTGCAAAATTGTACCGCGCCGATCCCCGGCATGTCAAGCCGATAACAGAGCCTCTCGGTAAAGCGTACGTGACGCGTGACGGAGTGGATCGATATGCCCGGATTCTTTTCTCCTTGCATCCGCGCGTGCCTGTGGTAGAGTGGTGGCATGAATAGCAAGACGATAATCGCATGTTGCCTGGCCGGGATGGGCTTGGGGGCGTTTGCCCAGGATGCCGCGTCCTCCGCAGGGGAAAAGACGCAGGACCGGGTGGTGCTGCCGTGGGATGAGACGGATGCCCAGCGTGATGCCCGCATGCAGTGGTGGCGTGATGCCAAGTTCGGCATGTTCATCCACTACGGGCTGTACTCCGGGCTCGGCGGTTTCTTCAAGGGGGAATTCGGCGGCGGCGAGTGGATTCAGCGCAACCTGAAGCTGGACACGGAGACATACGCCGCAGAGGCCCTGCCCAAGTTCAAGCCGGCCCCCGGCTGCACGGAGGCCTGGGCGGAGCTGGCGGCCTACGCCGGCTGCAAGTACGCCGTGCTCACCACCAAGCACCATGAGGGATTCGCCCTGTTCGACACGGATTCCACCGACTACTGCGCCGGCAAGGCCGTGGGGCGCGACATCGTGCGCGAATACGTGGATTCCTTCCGGAAGCGCGGCATCAAAATCGGTTTCTACCACAGCGTCATCGACTGGCACCACCCGGACTACGACAACACCATCTGCCCGGACCTCTGCTACCCGGAGGACCAGGAGGCCATGCTCAAGCAGAAGGGCATTCCCCGCAACCAGGAGGCCTACCTCAAGTACCTGCACGGCCAGGTGCGCGAGCTGCTCACCAAGTACGGCGACATCAGCGTGCTGTGGTGGGACTACTCCCAGGGGGCCGCAGAGGGGGACCGCGCCTGGAAGGCCACGGAGCTCATGACCATGGCCCATACCCTGCAGCCGGGCATCATCATGAACAACCGCCTCTACAACCTCTCCGGCTTTGATTCCTCACGCGATGGCGAGGTCCTGCCGCGCCGCCACGGCGACTACACCTCCCCGGAGAAGCGCATTCCCGCCAAGGGGTACCCCGGCGTGGACTGGGAGGCCTGCATGACCGTGGGTGACCGCTGGGGCTACTGCTCCGTGGACCTCAAGTTCAAGAGCCCGCAGGAAATCATTGCCAAGCTGGAGGAGTGCGCCGCCAAGAACGGCAACCTGCTGCTCAACATCGGCCCCAAGGTGGACGGTTCCATCCCGGAGCCGCTGGTGAAGGTCTTCCGCAGCGTGGGTGATTGGATGAAGGTGAACTCCGAGTCCATCTACGGCAGCCGCGGCGTGCTGGATATGGACCTTCCGGAGGGCGTGGGCGCCAGCATTGTGGCAGAGGATATCTATGTGTTCCTGCCCGCCGGGGTGCAGCAGGACTACACGCTGCGCATTCCCGCCACCCAGATTGAGAACGTGGAGCCCTCCATCCTCGGCCAGCCTGATACCAAGGTGGGCATGAAGCGCGTGGAGGAACCCGGCCAGGAAGAGCCCCGCGCCTTCATGGAATTCTCCGTGCCCGCCGCAGCCTGGCAGAATGCCGTGCAGGGCCTGCCCGTGCTCAAGCTCACCCACAACCCCTGAGCCATGGAGGAGGCGCAAACCTACAACCTGCCCAGGGTCATCGGGGAGCAGTACATCCTCTCCTCCATTGTGCAGGAAACCGCCACCACCGTCACCTACGCCGCCACCCAGAAGGACATGCGCAGGGAGGTGCTGGTGGAGGGGTTGCGCCCCGCCGCCGCTCAGGATGAGCGCAAACGCCAGTTCTTCATTGAGAGCGCCCGCGCCAAGGCACATGTGAAAAACAACCACATTGCCGTGCCCCTGGAGCTGCTGCGCGACGAGGGGACCTGGTACCTGGCCAACGAACGCATCAAGGGAGAGCCGCTGGACATGATGATCTCCAACGGCCGCATCCTGCCCGCATCCGTCATTTGCGGCCTGCTCAAGCAGCTCTGCCGCGTGTGCTTCTACATGGATGTGGAGCGCCTGGCCACGCTCCCGTTCACCCTGGAGCATACATACAAGAGGGACCTCGGCTTCAGTTTCGACAACATGGCCGTGGCCGGACCCCGCACGCACGGGGCCAGCCGCCACTATATGAAAGGCGCCGCCGTGCTCATCACCCCGTTGCTGGATACCGCCTCCACCCTGGCACTTCCCGTGGAGCAGGTGCTCGCCCGCCTGCGTTCCGGCAGCGATTGGGAACCGCTCAGCCCCATCCTCATCGATGAGGAACTCACCAGGCTCCAGGCGGAAATCATGCACATCACCGCCAAGGAGGCCCGGGGAACCGGCAATTGACATTTGAGCTTCCCTCTCTCATCTGCGACCCTCATGAAGTTGGAGCTCTCTTGTATCTGAAAAAGTCTGGGGCCTAAAACGCAATGGCATCATTTTTGCCTGTGTGATTCATTGAAATATGGGAAATTACGACTTGACCCATGTATGCAGGCAGGGGTAAAATAAGGAAGTGAAGGAAGGGATGCGGAGAGCCGTAAATCGCGTGTTGGGAAGCACTCCGCTCATGTTGCCTCTTGGCGCGGTGGCGGGGTGCATTTTGGCGGTGGATGCGGCCGGCGGCACGCGCGGTGCGTGGTGCAGCCTGTGGATGCTGCTGCCGGTGGCGTGCGTGCTGGCTCCTGCGCTGTTGCGGCGCTGGCGGGTGTCGGCGTGCTCCCTGTTGTGCGGCGCACTGGCTCTGCTGTATGCGGGGATGCTGGCGGAGCAGGGGAGCACCATGCGTGCCCGCCTGGCTGCGCAGGGCTCCCTGGAGCTGCAAGGACGCGTGGTGCGCCAAATGGAGCGCGGGTTCATCATCAGTCCCGGCTGGAACTGCCCGGATGTGCAGGTGCGCGCGGACGAGGGCCGCATGCTGTGCTACCTGGGGGATGAAGTGCGCGTGAAGGGCGTGCCGTCCTCATCGCGCGCGCCCTTGGTGCCGGGAATGTTCGATGCGGAATCGTGGCGGCGGGGGCAGGGGATAGCGCTCACCATGGAACTGGTGGAGGGCCGCGTGGTGGGGCACCGGTTTTCCCTGGTGGATATCCGCCGCCTGGGTCTGGATATCCGTGAGACCTTGGCCGGGCGCATCATGCCGCCCGGTACGGAGGCGGACTGGCGGCGGCAGGTGCTCTGCGCCATGGTGCTGGGCGACAAAGGGGCCGCGGAAGACGAGACGCTGGATATATTCCGCCGCGGCGGCTGCCTGCATGTGTTTGCCGTGAGCGGACTGCATGTGGGCCTGGTGTTCGGCATTTTGTGGAAACTGTTCTTTGCCTTGCGGCTGGTGCGGCCGCGGGTGGCGCGTCCCTTGATATTGTTTCTGGTGGGCGTGTACGTGGTGGTAACGGGCTGCGCGGTTCCGGCCATCCGCGCCTACCTGATGCTCCTGCTGCTCATGAGCGGGTTGATGCTGCGCCGCCCCGTGGGAATGGCGAACATCTGGTGCTTCTCTGCGCTGGCGGTGCTGCTGCTGGCCCCGAACCGCCTGTTCGATGCGGGCTTCCTGCTTTCCTTCAGCGTGTATGCGGGCATTTGCGCGGGCGTGCATTTCTGCCGCAAGGATGCACCCCTGCTGCACCCGGACCCCTACCTGCCGCGCCGCATGTGGAGCCCCATGCAACGCCGCACAAGCCACTGGGAGCACAATGCCCGCATGTGCGTGGTGGTGTCGCTGAGCGCGTGGCTGGTCTCGCTCCCGGTCACCATAGGCTTCTTCCACACCTTCACGCCGTATTCCGTACTCACGAACATCGCCATCACGGCACTGCTGCTGCCGCTGATGTTCTTCGGGCTGCTGCTGGTGGTGCTCGGCAGCGTGCCTCTCCTGGGTGCGGCGGTGGAATTCTGCGCGCTCAAGTGCAGCGGGCTGCTCCTTGCCGTGGTGGGGTTCTTTGCGGAGCTGCCGAACGCCTACATGGCGGCTGTGCCCCCGCAGCCGCCGGATGCCGCCGTGCTGCTCACGCGGCCCTCCGGCAGCGTGTGCATGCTTGGCAACCCCGGCCTGCTCATCAACTGCGGCAATGAGAAGACCGTGGGCTTCACCACGCACCCCGCGCTCTTCCATTCGGGGTTCCGTCCCGCCTGGCTGCTGGTGTGCGGCAAGGCCGCATCCCAGGGCGGTGGTGCGGATGCCATGAAGGCTCTCTGGCCCGGCATGGAGGTGCTGCGCTACAGCGCGCTGCCGCCTGCGGGATACACCTGCGCCGGAACGGCCGGAACCTTCCGCATCTACCCCGCGCGGGAGGAACCCAACCGCACGGATTCCAACCGCGCTCCCGCCGTGCTGTGGCAGGGAGCCAACCGCCGCGTGCTCTATGTGGGTGATGCCTCTGTGGACACCTTCCTCTCCATCCCGGAGCAGGAGCGCCATGCAGATACCATCGTTCTGGGGCGTCACCCCACGCAGCCTCTCTTCGAGCCAGCCCTCTTGCGAGCCACGGGTGCAAAACGCATCATCCTGCTGCCGCACGCCCAGTTCCCCCTGACCACGCAAGATGTGGGGCCGGAGTGCAGGCTCATCCGCCTGAGCGGCACGGGTATCGAGCGCTTCTAACCGAGACCGTATCCCGCCTGTGCGTGTTGTCAGGCAATGATGTTGACCCGCGCCCTATTTCTTGCGGTGTCAGGGGGAACTGGGCGCGCGGTGCGCGCCCGTACAGGGAAGCCCCAATATATCGGGTGCGCCTACTTGTCTGCCTTTTGGCCCTGGCGCTGGGCGTTTTGCAGGAATTCCCGCTGCCCGCGCTTGGGATCGTTCACCACCTTGAACGAATTGTCATTGCCGATGACCATGGTGGCACGGTTGGTGAGGTCGTACTCCGGCCAGGCGACTCCTTCTATGGAGGGGTTGCCGGTGCGTGCGAAGTTGGTCCAGGCGCGGCTGACTTTCTTGGCGAGCTCCATGTCCACCTCTCCGGTGATGGCAGAGTTATGGGGATTGAGGAAGATGTATGGCAGCTCAACAGAGTGGCAGGCGCCAGTCCAGGAGTCCTTGGTGGAGCGTTTGGCAAAGTAGTACATGTAGGTTCTACCCGTGCCGCCGGACTTCACGTGGGCCTCGGCTTGGGCAATGGCAGGTATGCGGAACGTCTTCTCATTGTTGATTTCCGTGTACTTCCAAATGCCGGGGAGCTTGGCGTCCCACTCGTCGCTTTCCGCCTCCACAATGTCCAGGAGGGCATTCACATCAATCAAGGTATCTTCCTTGGATGCCAGGCCGGCTTTGCGGATATAGCCGGCGGCCCCTTTCATGAAGCCGTGGTATGCCTGCATGTTTTCCTCCAGCGTGGGCAGCTCCATCTCGCGCACCCAGTAGCGCCATTCGTCTGCAACCGTGCCTATCATCATGTCGATGTCTCCCCCGGCGCCATCGGCAATGGCCTGCATGGGGTCTTCCGGCACAATCCCGCCCTCACCGCGCAGGGGTTGGCCGTTCAAGTGGGCCACGCCGCCCACGCCCTCCAGGCCGATGCGCTCCGTGGGCTGTTTGAAGGCCTCCAGGATTTGCTCCTCTGAGAGGGCCATGAGGCCGTCCAGGTCTTTGCAGCCGGTGGCTTCCATCATGGCGCCGGCCTGGTCCATGCGCTCGTAAGTGCCCTTGGGGATGGTGAGGTTGGCGGCCCCGCTCATGGGAATGGCGCGTTGGAAGAGCCCCTTGGCCTGCTTGGCAATCATGAGGATGCTGGAGATGCCGCCGCCTGCGGATTCTCCCCACACGGTGATGTTGCCCTTGTCGCCTCCGAAAGCCTCGATGTTGCGGTTCACCCAGCGCAGCGCGCAGATGTTGTCAAGAACGCCCAGCTGGGTGGAGTCCTTGAAGTCCGCCGCCTTGTACACCTTGCCGTCCGGCACGCGTGAGAGGTCAATGAAGCCCAGGGCGTTCACGCGGTACTCGGCGGTGACGAACACGATGTCCGGGTTCTCCTTGGCAATGTTGCGGAAATCGTAGAAGGGATCTGCTGCGCTTTCCCAGCCGTATGCACCGCCGTGGAAGTACACCATCACGGGCTTGCCCTTGATATTCGGGTCCGCCGTCCACACGTTCAGGTACAGGCAGTCCTCTCCCATGGGGGCGGTGCTGGGGTCTTCATCGGAACCCAGTATGCTCTGCAGCGGGCGCTTGCCGTATTGGGTCGCCTTGAAACTGCCTTGGCGGTCATCCGCATCCACCGGGGCTTTCCAGCGCAGAGGTCCCACGGGCGGCTTGGCGAAGGGGATGCCTATATAGGCGTACACGCCGTTATCCAGCTTCATGCCGGTGAAGGAGCCGTTGTGGCAGACAATGGCGGGAGCGGGCGTTTCCGCCTGTTCGGCGGCAAATGCGGGAGCGGCGGCACCCAGTGTGAATATCAGGCTGCAGGCTATGATTCCGTGTTTGATTTTCATGGGTGAAATAACTGAGAATATGCATGAGTTTAGCACGCGCCCATGGAGAGTCAATATCTATTTTCATGTGCCCGGAGGGCCGCGTGGAGCGCATGGGGAAGGGGGGGCACAGCTTACGCCGCCCTTGCACCCTTTTCCCGTTCTGCCTTGTGCGTTCAGAACGTATATGATGCCTGTACGCCCCAAATGGTCTCGCACGGCACGTTGCGGTAGGACGGGTCCAGAATAACCTGGACATGGGGTACCACCCTGAGCCCTGGCGCCAGCTGGAAACTGTACACGGTTTCCAGCACGTATTCGCGGTGGTGGCCGGGCTGCTTGCTGCCATCCTCAAGCGTTTCCACGTAGGGAGCCTGCCCCTTGATAAGCGCTGCCGCCAGCCCCAGGTAATCATACGGGCGAGAGGAGAAGAAGTGCAGGCGCGTGCCCACAGAAAGCTCAAAGGCATTGCCCAGTTCCTGCCGCGCAGCCCAGCCGGACCTCATGAAAACTTCGGAAAAATCATTGGGGGTGTACTCAATGCTGGCAGTGATACCGGCGTTGTGGCGGTGGGAATCTCCCTCTCCCTTGTATCTCTGCCTCTCCATGAACGGTGTCACGCGGAACACAGCAGACGGGTCGGTGAAGTAGTGGCCGTATTCTGCCAAGGCTACGCAGCCGTGCACATTGGAATCGCGGAAGGGGTTGTCTCCGGGGCGGCAGCCCGTGCGCGAAAAGCCGAATTCGATGTAGTCGGACGGCGTGAGCTCAATCTGCACAATGCAGCCCAGGTTGCATTCCGGCAAAGGGAGTATGGTGCTGTTTACGAAAGCATCGTTGGAGAAGTTGCCCAGCGGGGTGTTGGCCATGCTTACCTCGTCGAACTGACAGGAGAGGTCCAGCATGCCCGCTGTCACGCACACGCGCCCGGATGCCACGAATTGCATGACGGCAAGCTCCAGGATGTCAACGGAAACTCCTTTCCAAGTGCCTCGGGAAGGATTCGCCGCAGCGCCAAGCCCTTGCTCCAATGCCTTGTAGTGGCTCTTGCTGGAGCGCGGGATATCGCAAGCCCCGTACAATTCCGCCACCAGCCAAGTGCCGCCGTTGCGGGAAGGGATGATGGGCTGGCATACCATAGCAAAGGACTGCAACATCTGGTAGGTATGGTTCACCTTGGGGCGGATGCGGTTCGGAGACCATAGCGCATAGGTCAGGTTCACCCACCACTGGGTACCGTAACGCTCCTGCATCTCCTTCTTGTACTCCGGCACTTCACCCGGCGTGTAGAGCAGGTTCGCCCGCTGCAAAAGGCTTTGCAATTCCGGGGCGGGCTCTTCTGAAACGGCATTCGCAACCGCAGAAGCCTCTTGCGCGCCGGCTGCATTCATGGGTACGCTGCCCGCCAGCAGGGAAATGGCAACCAAGGCTGTCCTCAACACGTGATTCCCGCAGTGGGCGTGTTTCAAGCAATGTTCACTCATGAATCGGGAAAGGATATACGGATTTTCTTGGCCTTTGGACCATATGCGACGCGGCGCGCGATTCTACCATCTGCCCCATGCGCACGCAAGGCTTTCTTTTTTGTCTCGTACGCATGTGCGCGCTAGCTTTGCACCCCACCCTGTCCCGGCGAAACTTTAGCGGAGACGGATGCTTACCCTCGCTGCTCTCTGCGCCCGCCGCTGCAAGTAATCAGCAGCATCAATCATCCAATCGGGAAACCCCATCCGCATCACAACGCCCGGGCTTCTTGCTGCATGCAGTGCGCATAAGTATTTGCAATACTGTATGCAAGCCCAAAGTGCGTTTTTCTTTGATTTTTTCAGAGAATCAGCCAGCCTTCCAAACGGGAGAAGTCCATGAGCTGCCACTCTCCTGTGTCTCTCAAATCCTACAGCCATGGGGATTCCAAGCCCTCTGGGCATCTACAGTATTGCAAATACTGTAGACTGTCCTCCGGCTTTGCGGGCAAGGTTGCCCCGTGGCTCTTCAAAAACAAAAACCGATTACAATCATGAAACACAATCTGTTTTTCTCCATGTTGGCTGCCGCCCTGATGGGTGGACAGGTGTTCGCAGAACCTACTGTTTACAAGGTCAGCGACTATTCTGAAGGGTCTATAATATCCATTGGCAACAATGACGCAAAGCTTGACGTAGATGCTCAAAAAACGCTTGCGAGAGTTGTTGCGCCTAGCGTTTCTCAATGCTTAACCCTTGATTATCAGGGCGAGTTTGTGTTGAAGGCTTCGGGTCAGATTAGTATGCCTCTGAAGGGGATGGGCGTGCTCAATATAACCTCCACGGTTGACACGGTGAAAACAAGCTGGGAAGATGCCTTCTCCGAAGATGGCGGCGGCTCCATAACTCTTTCTTCGGGAAATATTTACTCCTCTCATGGTTCCGTCCAGTTCTTCGGACAAGATAAGGACAACACGGTCAAGCTGGGCAACTCCGAAGTCAAGTTCATGGGCGTGGTAGACGCTTTGTCTGCTCTTGACATGAACCAAGTCGGCGTGGTTTGGGGCAGCAATGACATTACCCTTGTGGGCAAGATTGGTTCCAGTCCCACCCCCGAACCGACCACAGGCTCCCTCTCCCTGCTGGCTCTGGCTGGTCTCTGCGCCCGCCGCCGCCGCAAGTAATCATTCAGCAAATCAACCAATCGGGAAACCCCACTCGCTTCTCAACGGGCGGGGCTTCTTGTTGTCCTCATGGCAGCACGCCTCACGCCGCCAAGCAAGGCAGGGGCGTTGGAGGGGGGATAGCCGCGCCGAACGGCGCGGGGGCAACGCTCCGGCGGGAGTGGGATTTCCCCTCCGGGGCCGCCCCCCTTGCCCGCGCTTTGCGCGGGGGACCTGCAAGGTTGCCCTTGCAGGCAAGGGGGCGTGGCTTGCCACCGGCAAGCCACGCCCACGAAGACGGTCGCTGACACGCCCGTCTTGTGGGGCTTAATCCCACACCCAGCCGACCAAAAAGGGCACCTCTGGTGAGGTGCCCTTTTTGAAGAGGCGGGAGTGGGATTTGAACCCACGAATGACGGTTTTGCAAACCGTTGCCTTAGGCCACTTGGCTATCCCGCCGGAAGTATGTGCGGCAGATTATAGGGGAAGTGAGCTGGGGTGTCAAGATTAAATCTTCTATTTGTTCGGAAAAAATGCGTGTGTTGCGGTGGATGCCCCCGAATGGCAGGATGGGAGAGAAAAGCAAGGGCGCACGCTTGGCGTGCGCCCTTGCTTGAAAAAGCGGGGTGAACTGCGGGCTCAATGCGGGACATCGATGGTTTGCTCGCGGTCCGGGCCGACACCGACGGAGCCGACGGGGCAGCCTACGAT
>JAZLHB010000112.1:0-10376 GCA_045616565.1 Akkermansia sp.
CCCTCCGCCCTTCCCTGTTTACCACAATTGCCTGCATTTTACAAGCAGAAAACAAGGATGCGCCAGCGGCGGGCAACATGCTTGTGCCGCCGTGCTCAATATGTGGAATAGGGAAGCGGGGCGGGGGCGGGGGCGGGGGCAGGAACCTTGCGCGCAGGTTTCTTCTTGGCTGGAGCCTTGCGCGCGGCGGCTTTCCGGGGTGCAGGCTTGGCGGCAGGATGCGCTGCCGCCGGGGCTTCCGGCACAATGGCGTTGGGGTCGGCCTTGGGGAAGGCGTGGGGGTAGAATTTCATGGCGCGCGGCAGGGCGGCGGCAATGCCCTCTCTGGCGGCGCGCACGCCGGTCTCGCCGTCAAAGTTCACGGCGCGGCGGAAGATGTTGTGGTCGTTGCCGAAAACCATGTATCGGTGGACAAGGAGCGGGTTTTCCCCGCATTCCACCTTGGCCTCCTCCACGGTGAAGGCGGCCTGGTACTCTGAGCCGGAGAGGGTATCCAGCATGGGGGGCGTGTTGTAGCCGCCGGGGTAGCAGTATGTGGAGCAGTTGCCGAAGAGATTGAGCAGCGTGGTGCGGGAATCCAGCAGCTCCACCTGCAGCTGGTGCTTGTACGGTTCTGATTCCATGGCGTAGCGCTTCCACTTCTTGGGATAGAGGTGGTTGACGGAGTGGCTGCCGATGGTGGCGCCGCAGCGCATCATGGCGCGCAGCTGCTGCCGGGTCATAGAGTCCCCCTGCACGTCAATGTAGGTGGTGTAGAGGAACATGGTGAAGGGGTATCCGTAGGCGCGCAGCACGGGGAAGGCATCCGTGTACACGCTCTTCCAGCCGTCGTCTATGGTAATAAGCACGCAGCGCTCCGGCAGGCAGCGCGAGCCGTTGAGCCACTCCAGGAAATCCTGCATGGTGATGACGCTCAGCCCCGCATCCTTGATGTACTGCATCTGCTGGCAGAAATCTGAAGTGCGCATGCGCATTTCCGTGATGGGCTTGGTATTGCTGAAATTGTGATAGCCGAGCACGGCCACGCGGGTTTGCTCACGCGGCACGAGCGGCGCGGTGAAACGGCTGGTCACCCAGTCGCCTTCAGGGGTGCGGCGGCCCAGGTTCCCATAGAGAGGCTGCACGGCGGGGTAGGACTCCTGCCCGGCAATGGGCGCGGGCTGGGGCTCAGGGGCCACTTCCTCCACCTCCTCTGCCACATCATCGTCTGCAAAGGAGGGCATGGCAGGTTGCTGCTGAACGACAGGCTCGGGCCGGGGTTCCTGCTGCGGTTCCGGCTGCACGGCGGGTTCCGGCTCCGTACGGGGAGCGGGCACCACGGTTTCAATGGGCACCAGCAGGCTGTCCTGCGTGTCGCGGGAGACGGTTTCAGGCTCCGGCGCGGGCTCATCCGGCGTTGCAGACGCGGCGGGGGGAGTACCGCCCACCGCCTGGTGGAACGTGTCGTCGTCTTTCACCATACAGCGGTACTGCGCGTAGGGCTGGGTGCTGCGGGAAGCGTGGCCGGCCTGAGAGGTGAAGGCCACGCGGATGCCGTAGTTGGGCAGCGCGCCGGCCAGGTGTTCATCTGCCGTGCCGTGCGGGTAGGAGAAGGCGCGGCAGGTGCCGAAAGCTGCGGCGATGGTACGCGTGGAGTTGCCGATTTCATGCTCCACGAGCCGGGAAAAGTCATCCCCGCCGGAAAGGGCGGCAAACTGCCACTCGTAGCTGCCGGGACGCGTGACGGTATGGCTGCCTATTTCCGCGCCGTTCATGGCCATCTCCTGCAGCTGCGGCAGGGTGGCGCGCTCCGGGTCGCCCTCGGCAAAGTTGCGGCCGTCCACAAAGACGACGTATGCGAAATGGTGCTTCTTGAGGATGGGATAGGCCACCTCGTACACACTGCGGTCAGCCTCGTCGAGCGTGATGAGCACGCTGCCGGAGGGCAGCATGCGGCGCCCCTCCCGCCAGTCGATATAGCTTTGCAGGGAGATGGGGTGCAGGCCGCGGCTCTGCAGGTAGTCCATCTGGCGCGCGAATTGCTCCGCGCTCAGGCCTTCCGCCTCGCCGTCCTTGGAAAAATGGCCGTAGCCCAGCACCACCGGAGCCGTCACCTCTACAGGAGCCGCCACCGGCTGCGGCGCGGGTGCGGGTTGCGGGGCGGGAAGCACCGCAGGAGTCTCCACGGGCGCGGGTGCGGGGATGTCCGCAGGTTCCTCCGGCAGGGGGCGCAAATCAGGAGCATCCCAACCGGGGAGGGATTCGCGGGCCAGCCCGCGCGGTGCAGCCTGTACCTGCAGGGCAAGCGTTATCACCATCACTGCGGCCAAGGGCTGTCTCCATTCACTCATGCGCGGAATTATACGCCGGATACCCCCGTTTTCAAGTCGAATGTTAAGAAAAGTGAATAAAATGTTGCGTATGGGGGGGCGGTGGTGGTAGAATGGCGGGCGAGATGCATTCGCCCCACGCCACCATATCCATCATAGCCGTTCTTGCGTTGGCAAGCTGCGACGGCAAGGGCACCCGCCGCGCGCACGCCTACACCGGACAGAGCGCGCACTGGGACCAGAGCGCCATCCCGGTTTCCATGCAATGCGCGGCGTGCCACCCGAAGCAGTTCGAGGACTGGGCCGGCAGCGACCACGCCTGGGCCATGCGCAACATCAGCTCCAAGCTGGATGCCGCCGCCTTCCAAGGCCAAACCCAGAAGGCCCACGGCGAAACGGTTCATTTCCTCACCCGGCCAAACGGTGCGCCCTACCTGAAAGTGGAGGCGGAAGGCCGCGAACCCGCGGAGTTCGAGGCCGCCTTCGCCATCGGCAAGGTGCCGCTGGTGCAGTATCTGGTCCGCGGAAAGGATGGCGGCTACCAGGTGACCAGCGCGGCGTGGGATTCCGGTGAGCGCGGGCGTGACGGGCTGCGCTCCATCGACAAGGAGAACGGCAACCAGTGGTTCGATGTGTTCAGGGACGACGCGCGCCAGCGCCTCAACGGCATGGGCGAGCGCCAGGCCGGGGAATGGGGCCACTGGCAGGGCCGCGGCATGAACTGGGATTCCCAGTGCGCCTGGTGCCACACCTCCGGTTTCCGCAAGAACTACGACCCCCAGACCGACCGCTATGCCGCAGAGTGGAAGGAGCTCGGCGTCACCTGTATCCAGTGCCACAAGGTGGCGGACAAGCCTGCGGCAGACGGCTGCCTGGTGGCACCCGCAGACCGCAAGCTCTCCCCCATGCGCGCGCACGACAACTGCGCCTCCTGCCACGCGCGGCGGGAGGAGCTGGACGACACCTTCACCGCTGGCGACCGCTTTGACGACCATTTCCGCCTGGAGCTGCCGCGCGTGCCCGGCGTGTTCTACCCGAACGGCATCCAGCGCGACGAGGACTACTGCGAGACGGGCTTCCGCCTGAGCCGCATGGGCATGCGCGGCGTCACCTGCATGGAGTGCCATGATGCCCACACCGGTGCCCTGCTCCACCCGGCGGAGAACAACGAGCTCTGCCTGCGCTGCCATGCCGAACACCAGAAGGTCAACGGCGTGGAGGCCCCCTACGTGGACCGCAAGGACACCTTCACCTGCCCCGCCGGAACCAAGGGCCACCTGTGCGTGGAATGCCACATGCCGGAGAGCTCCTACATGGGGCGCGACCCGCGGCGCGACCACACCCTGCTGCCGCCGGACCCCCGCCTGAGCCAGGAGATAGGCACGCCCAACGCCTGCGTGATGTGCCACCGGGGCAAGGACAACGAATGGGCCGCCCAGGCCGTGGAGAAGAGGTACGGCAAAGTCTCCTGGCTGGAGGGCTACCGCCCGCGATTCCGCGCCGTGGCCCACGCCATGGACGGCCAGTACAACCAGGAGGAGATGCTGGCCGCCTACGCCAAGGAGGAAAACCCCGCCTGGCGCGCCACCATGCTCGGCCTGCTCTCCCAGATGCCCCGCACAGATGCCGTGCTGCAAACCGCCCTCAAAGCCACCAAGGATGCCAGCCCCATGGTGCGCGCGGCGGCGGCAGAGCTGCTGGGGGCGGACTGCTGCCCGGAGAGCCTGCTCAAGGATTCCTGCCGCAGCGTGCGCCATGCCGCGGTGCGCGCGCGCGCCATGCTGTCCGGCATGCCGGACGACTCGCCCGCCATGAAGGAGTATCAGAATACGCTCGCCCTGCAGGCGGACCAGCCCGCCGGGGCCATGCAGCTTGCCCAGCTGGCACTCATCCGCCGCAACAACGCCGCAGCGGAGATTCAGTACAAGCGGGCCATTGCCCTGGACCCCGCATCCACCGTGCCGCGCCTGGACTACGCCGTGTTCCTGGACCGCATGAACCGCCCCGTGGAGGCGCTGCAGCAGATGCTGGACTGCGCCGCCGTGCACCCGCAGGATGCAGAGGTGCAGTACCGCCTGGCACTCATCCTGGCAGAGGTGGGGCAGCGGGAGGCTGCACGCCACGCCGCAAACAAGGCCGTCGAACTCAACCCCCAACACCGGGAAGCCGCTCAGCTCCTGCGCGCCCTGCAACCGTAAGACATGGAATTCGACAACAACACCATCATCATCGCATCGGTCATCGGGGGAATCCTGGTTGCCATCCTGCTCTTCTGCCTGCTCAAGGGCGTGATGCGCATGCTCATCCTCGCGCTGGGAATCGCCCTGGCCGTGGCAGCGTGGATTTTCTTCTACAAGAACGGGCTCACCTTCCTCTCGCTCGTCATACCCTCCCCGCATCCGTGGATGGTGCATGTGCTCGCCTGGGGCGTGGCCCTGTTCATCCTTTCAGTCACCATCCACGGCATGCGCTGGTGCGCCCATGTGCTCACCCTGCACCGCAACGGCGGCGCCACGGGCGTGCTCACCACCATCTTCATGTGCCTGCTCGTGCTGTGGCTCACCACCATAGGCATCTCCTACTACGGGGATATCTGCCGCATTGCCTACTACCATGATTTGGCAGAGGCCCAGATGGGGCGCGCAGAGCAGCCCGCGCTCCCCTTCTTCACCCGTGCCAAGGATGCGCTGCGCTCCAGCAAGCTCACCGCTTGGCTGGAATGCATAGACCCCTTGGAAAACCCGGCCCAGACCAACCTGGCATGCCTGGTGGCCTTCGGCTGCACGCTGGATGAGCCCACCTGCATCAGCGTCTACCAGAACCTGCTGGCCAACCGCGGCATCCCGCACCCCTACCGCCTGCTGGATTTGTTCCGCGACCCCGGCCTGCGCACCATGGTGCAGGAGGAAAGCTACGTCTCCCTGCTGGAGAACGAACGGCTCACCACCTTCCTCCAGTTCAAGGACTCGGAGGAGCATATCCGCAACATCCTGTAAGCAGGAAAACCGGGGCAACGCGCACCCGCCCCGCATCTTCCATTCACAAGGCTCCCAAAGTTCTTTGAAACAGATGCGACACGTGCAGTTACGCGCAAGCGGTCAGAGCGTGGCAAACTGAACGTGCATCCAGTCGTACCCTGCTGCGCGGCCCAGGGAAACCGCTCCGTGGCTCTCCCAAATCTCCCACCAGGGCTCGCACTCCTTGCAGGAGAGCGTGGCGCGCGGGGCCTTGGTGGCGTAGGCGTTGCCCGCAGGGGCAAAATCCAGCGCCACGCCCCAGGCATGCATGGAGAGGGATTTGCCGGAGGAGGTGTTGCGGTAGTTGTAGCTGCCGCCGTACTGGTCCAGCCCCAGGCGGGAGATGGATTCCTGCCCGTAGTGCTCCAGCACCTCGCGCAAGGCGGCCTGCACATGGGCGGCTATCTCCCGGTGCACGCGGATGGTGGCCACGCGCTTGCCCTCAAAGTACAGCGGGTAGGCGGGAACTATGCTCACCAGGGCGTTCTCGTTCCCGGGCTTGCCGAAGATGCTGGTGCCCAGGCGCACCTGCGCCTGGCTGGGCCACACGGGCACTTGGGCGGGGGCGGCTATGCCAAGGGCGCTGCAGATGGCCTTGAGCGTGGCCGGGCCGATGATGCCGTCCGCCGCAGTACCCACTTTCTGCTGGATGCGCTTGATGGTTGCGGTGTCCGTGCTCATTTGCATGCAGAGTGTTCAATGTTCATCAGGCGGGTGTCCAGGGAGCGCAGCACCTCCACCGTCTGCGCCGCCGTGGCGGACTGCTCGCGTGCCAACGCCTTGAAATCACCGTAGACAAAGCACATGAGACAGAAACCGCCGAAGGTGAAAATCTCGCGGGTGTAATCTCTCATGAGCCCCAAATATTCGCTTACTGGTTTGCACATGCCGCCAGTAAACGCCCCTGCGCCGCCGCCGTCAATGATCCCCTGCCCCAGGATTGCGCCATGCCGCCCCCGGCATGGTGTAGCGCATGTGCATTTATTTTTCCGCGCTGAATGTTGATGCGGGAGCCCTTTGTGGAAACAGCCCGCGTGAAAATTGATTTTTGCTTTGACTAATTCTAAATATGGTGGTATTCTCCGCCGCACACCACAATATCTAGAGCAAACGCCACCATACGCAGCACATGAACATCATCAAGAGAAACGGCCAGGTTGTCCCCTACCAGAGGGAGAAAATCACCCGCGTCATCAAGCTTGCCTTCAGCGGCATCGGCACGGGAGTGCTGCCGGTGGAGAGCGAGGATTTGACGGAAGCCATCGAGGCGCGCCTGTTCGAGCTTGGCGAAAGCAGCGGGGACCTGCCGGTGGAAACGGTGCAGGACTGCGTGGAGATAGCGCTCATGGAGCGCGGGCACTACGATGCCATGAAGAGCTTCATCCTGTACCGCAGCGGGCGCACGCAGGCGCGCATGGCGCGGGAGCAGGTGCTGCTGTATTTCGGCCAGGACGCGGAGCTGGATGCGCGCCTGAAAGAGATACAGAAGGAGTTTGCGGAGGAAAGCTACGCGCTCACCCACCTGGCGCGCAAGCTGGCCACCTTCTTCAAGGCGGGCATGGGGCGCGCGGAGGGGCTTGCCCTGCTCAAGAAGGCAGCGGCGGAGCTCACCACGCAGGATGCCCCGCAGTGGGAGATGATTGCCGCGCGCTTCGAGCTCATGCGCCTGGAGATGTCCATGCGCGGGTTCATGCAGGAGCAAGGCATCTCGGATTTCCACGCCAAGCTCGCCTTCCTCACGCAGGAGGGCCTGTACGGCCCGTATATCCTGGAGCACTACACGCGGGATGAGGTGCTGGAGCTCGCCAAGCTCATGCAGCCCCAGCGCGACAAGCTTTTCAACGTATCCGGCATTGAGCTGCTGGCGGGGCGCTACCTCATCCGCAGCCGAAGCGGCGCGGTGCTGGAGAGCCCGCAGGAAATGTTCCTGGGCATTGCCATGCACCTGGCCATGAAGGAGGGCAAGGACCGCGCCGTATGGGTGCGCCGGTTCTACGACATGCTCAGCACCATGAAGGTGACCATGGCCACGCCCACGCTCGCCAACGCCCGCAGGCCCTTCCACCAGCTCTCCTCATGCTTCATTGATACCGTGCCGGACAACCTGGACGGCATCTACCGCAGCATCGACAACTTTGCCAAGGTCTCCAAGTACGGCGGCGGCATGGGGCTCTATTTCGGCAAGGTGCGCGCGCGCGGCAGCAGTATCCGCGGGTTCCAGGGCGCCGCTGGCGGCGTTATCCGCTGGGTGCGCCTGGCAAACGACACCGCCGTGGCCGTGGACCAGCTCGGCGTGCGCCAGGGGGCCGTGGCCGTGTACCTGGACGCCTGGCACCGCGACCTGCCGGAATTCCTGGCCCTGCGCACCAACAACGGAGACGACCGCCTGAAGGCGCACGACGTGTTCCCCGCCGTTTGCTACCCGGACTACTTCTGGCAGCAGGCGCGCGACAACATCAACGGCGAGTGGTACCTGATGTGCCCGCACGAGATTCAGGAGGTGAAAGGCTACTGCCTGGAGGACTACTACGGAGACGAGTGGACGAAGCGCTACCTGAGCTGCGTGGCGGACCCGCGCATCGGCAAGCGCACCATCTGCGTGAAAGACGTGGTGCGCCTGGTGCTCAAGAGCGCCGTGGAAACCGGCACGCCCTTCACCTTCAACCGGGATGCCGTGAACCGCGCCAACCCCAACAAGCACAAGGGTATCATCTACTGCAGCAACCTCTGCACGGAAATTGCCCAGAACATGAGCGCCATTTCCTCCGTGGACCAGAGAGTCACCACCGTGGACGGCGAAACCGTGGTGGTCACCACCACCAAGCCCGGGGATTTCGTTGTCTGCAACCTCGCCAGCCTCTCCCTCGGCCGAATCGATGTCAACAACCGTGACGAGCTCACGGAAATCACCGCCAGCGCCATCCGCGCGCTGGACAACGTGATTGACCTCAACTTCTTCCCCGTGCCCTACGCGCAGGTCACCAACCACACCTACCGCCCGCTGGGGCTGGGCGTGAGCGGCTACCACCACATGCTGGCCAAGAACAACCTGCAGTGGGAGAGCCCGGACCACCTGGAGTTTGTGGACAAGGTGTTCGAGGCCATCAACTACGCCGCCATATCCGCCAGCTGCGAGAACGCGCGAGAAAAGGGCGCGTACTCCTGCTTCCACGGCAGCGAGTGGGAGACCGGGGAGTATTTCGACCGCCGCGGCTATACCTCCGCAGAGTGGCAGGAGCTGCGCGCACGCGTGGCGCGGCACGGCATGAGAAACGGCTATCTCATCGCCATTGCCCCCACCAGCAGCACCTCCATCATTGCCGGCACCACCGCCGGCCTGGACCCCGTGATGAAGAAATTCTTCCTGGAGGAAAAGAAGTACGGTCTCATGCCCCGCGTGGCCCCGGAGCTGGACCTGCGCACCTTCTGGCTCTACAAGAACGCCCACCACATTGACCAGGCCTGGAGCGTGCGCGCCTGCGGCGTGCGCCAGCGCCATGTTGACCAGGCCCAGAGCATGAACCTCTATATCACCAACGAATACACCCTGCGCCAAATCCTCAACCTCTATATCCTTGCCTGGGAGCAGGGAGTCAAGACCATCTATTACATCCGATCCAAAAGCCTGGAAGTAGAAGAATGCGAATCATGTGCAAGCTGAACAAGAAACCACTGTTTAACCCGAACGGCGACATTGACACCAATGCCCGCAGCATCATCAACGGCAACACCACCAACCTGAACGATTTCAACAACATGAAATACGCCTGGGTCAGCGGCTGGTACCGCCAGGCGATGAACAATTTCTGGATCCCGGAGGAAATCAACCTCGCCCAGGACGTGAAGGACTACCCCAACCTCTCAACGGAAGAGCGACGCGGGTACGACAAGATTCTCTCCTTCCTCGTCTTCCTGGACAGCATCCAGACCGCCAACCTTCCGCTCATCGGCGAGTACGTGACCGCCAACGAACTCAACCTCTGCCTGGCCATCCAGACCTTCCAGGAGGCGGTGCACAGCCAGAGCTACAGCTACATGCTGGATACCATCTGCGAGCCGCAGAAGCGCATGGAGGTGCTCTACCAGTGGAAGACGGATGCGCACCTGCTGCGGCGCAACGAATTCATCGGCAACCTGTACAACGAGTTCCAGCAGGACCGCACGCCGCAGAATTTCACGCGCACGCTGGTGGCCAATTACATTCTGGAAGGTGTGTACTTCTACAGCGGGTTCATGTTCTTCTACAACCTGGGCCGCAACAACAAGATGACCGGCTCCGCCCAGGAAATACGCTACATCAACCGTGATGAGAACACCCACCTCTGGCTCTTCCGCAGCGTCATACGAGAGCTCCAAAAGGAGCACCCGGAGCTCTTCACCCCGGAGCTCAACGAATCCTACCGCCAGATGATCAAGGAGGGCTGCGAGCAGGAAATCGCCTGGGGGCACTTCGTCATCGGCGACGACATTCCCGGCCTTTCCCGCGAGATGGTTACGGACTACATCCAGTACCTGGGCAACAAGCGCGCTGCGGATTTGGGATTCGAGCCCATCTACGCCGGCCACATGGATGAACCCGCCCACCTGCGCTGGGTGAGCCAGTTCAGCAACGCCAACCTCATCAAGACCGATTTCTTCGAGGCCCGCTCCACCGCATACGCCAAGAGCAGCGCCCTGGTGGACGACCTGTAAAGCCCCCTGCCCCTCCTCCCCGCACGGGAATCACCAAGGCCCATCCGGCACCGCGCCGGATGGGCCTTGCACATTTCTCACGCAAGCGTCACTTCCTCCTTCTACGGGCGGCCAGGGCCGCCAGCGCCAGCAGGGAAAGCGTGCCTGTGGCAGGCTCCGGAATGGCATACAGGGCTATGAAGACCATGCCCACGTTCTCCCCGTTTTGGGCGAGGGCAACCTTTGTGCCGCCGCTGCCCACGTTGCTCAGGTAGTAGGCCGGGCAGATGAGCTCGTCCGCCAGCTTCAGGTTCACCACCATGTCCGAATCGAGCATGGAAACGCGGTCTCCGTTGCCCAGGGAAATGCCCAGCCAGGT
>JAZLHB010000113.1:0-6114 GCA_045616565.1 Akkermansia sp.
CTTCGCGCGAATCACAGGGCTTCATCTGGCCGCATGCCAGATGAAGCAGGTATCGCTCCGCGCCGATAGGCGTGCTAAATAAAGCTCCGTCCTTTGGACGGAGCGTACCCGAAGGGGCCCGTAGCCACGGGTGTAAACCCGTGGGTGCCGAGCGTTGCAGGTCTCCGCCGGGTAACCCCGCCTCGTCACGCCGCCGCGCAGCGGAGGCGGACGAATGGCGGGGTGGCTCCACTATCCCGTTGCTCATTACGAAAACTTCCAAGATTCGCTTCGCGTACCATCCACCCCGCCACGTGAATTCACGGGTTTCAAAAAAACATTGGGACACATGTGCCGCCGCGCGGGTCAAGGAGATTTACGATTGACAATTGACGATTGACGATTTGAAAATAATGGCGCGGCGAAGCCGCGCGGCTATGGAACGCCCCGCACAGCTCATGGCCGGGCGGGGCGTTTGTTATGATTCCGTACGGATAGAAGTGTCACTTCCTGCGGCGTCTACGCGCGGCCAGCGCGCAGAGCGCAAGCAAGCTGAGCGTGCCTGTGGTGGGTTCCGGGGTCTTCACCAGTTCGGTGAACACGGGGCGGCCCTGGGTGTCAATCTCCATGGTCTGGCTGCCGTAGCCGGCCATGAGCAGGGAGATGTCGCGAGAGGCGGTTTCCGGGGTCAGCGTGGCATCCCCCAGGTAGAAGGAGATGCCGTTGTCCTTTAGATCGAAATCCAACGGCAGGGAAACGTCGGAGGCGTCGAACACCACATTCTCCATGTCCACGGAGCAGTGGAAAAGATTGGTCAAGTCGAAATAGTACACGCCGTCCTGGGGGTTCTCCCGGTCGAAAGTTTCATCCGTGAGCCTGATGGTGACGTTTTTGAGCGTGATGGTGTGCCCCTCTCCCACCAGGATGGAGTTGTTGTCGGTGAGGATGAGGTTTTCCAGAGTCAGGTCGGCCCCTTTGTGGTCAATGTCGAGACCGTCCAAAAGGCTGGCCTCGCTGTCCGTTCCGGAAATCAGGCCGAAGGAGACGCGCACCTTGTCCAGGGTGGTGTGGTCCACACCCTCCCGTGTTTTGATGGCGGTGTTCGCGCTCGAATCAAGAGAAATGAGGGCGCCCGAGCCCATATCAACGGAGCCGGAGTATGTGTAGCCTCTCAAATGCACCTTTGCATTGGCTCCCAGGGATATGGCCCCCGAGCCGGTAAGGTTGCCGCGCAGGGAAAGCTTTTGGTCGGCACCCACGGTCACCCGGCCATCGAAGCCGCCGCCCTGGATAGAGGCTTCCGAACCGGTGAGGGAGACCGAGTTGGTGAGGGAAGTGCAGTCGCGCAGGGTCAGCCGAGCCCCTTCCCCCAGCAGAATGGTGCCCTCGCCGCCGGTTGTCCTGTTCATGACAAGCTCTGTTCCCTCATCCATGGTCACATCGCCATCGAGAGTACCTCTGCGGATCTCGGCGGAAAGTTCCGACTGGTAGAAAGCTTTGGATAAGGATACGGCATTGGAGAGGGTGTGGTCCCGCAAATCCAACACAGACGAATCCTTCAGGGAGATGGTGCCCGTGCCGGAGAGGTCGCCGCTTAAGTAAAGACACTTATCCGCCGCAACGGTCACATTGACATCCAGCGTGCCGTTGCCGATGGTGGCGTATCCGTTCAGGTTGAGGGCTTTGGCGAGGGTGTGGCCACCCAGGTCGAGCGTGGCGTTGTTGCCCAGGGAGATGGAGCCCGTACCGGAGAGGTCGCCGCAGAGCTTGAGCGTCTTGTATTGGTCAATGGCCAGGCTACCGTTGAGCGTGCCGTTGCCGATGCCTGAGATGCTGCCGTTCAGGGCGACTTGGTTACCGGCATCTCCACCAATATGGAAGGTGTTGCCGCCCATGTCGAATGTGGTGCCGTTGTTCAGGGTAACGGTGCCTGTGATGGTGGTGTCTGCCAGCAGGGTGAGGCTCTTGTTCTCCGCCACGGTCAGGCTGCCGTCGAGCGTGCCGTGGCCGATGCTGGAGACGCTGCCGTTCAGGACGACTTGGTTACCGGCATCCCCACCAATATGGAAGGTGTTGCCGCCCATGTCGAATGTGGTGCCGCTTTCCAAGGTGACGGTGCCTGTGACGGTGGTGTCAGCCAGCAGGGTGAGGTACCTGCCCTCCGCCACGGTCAGGCTGCCGTCGAGCGTTCCGTGGCCGATGGTGGCGGAGCCGTTCAGGACGACTTTGTTGCCGCCCTCCCCGCCGATGTGGAAGGTGCTGCCGCCCATGTCGAAAGCGGCTTCGTTCTCCAGGATGACGCTGCCCGTGATGGCGGTGCCTGCCAGCAGGGTGATGCGCTTGCCCGCCGCCACGGTCAGGTCGCCGTTGAGCGTGCCGTTGCCGATGGTGGTCGAGGAGCCCGCAAAGGTGAAGAGGGAAGTGTCTCGCGAGACTTTCCCGAGGTCGAACGTGGCGTCGTTGCCCAGGGAGATATTGCCCTTGAGTTGCAGGTTGGCCGCATCGTCCCAGGTGTAGGAGGCACCATCCTCCAGTATCAGGTTGCCGGAGACGATGCCGTTCTTGATGGTGGCACCGGTGCCTTGCACGGAGACGGAACCGGCGAGAGTGTGGGCGCCGAGGTCAAACGCGGCTCCGCCGCCCAGGCGGACGTTGCCCGCGAGCTGCAGTCCGGCCTCATCTTTCCATGTGTAGGAGACGCCGTTCCCCAGAATCAGGTCGCCCTTAATGGTGCCGTTGACGGCGGAGGCACCGGCGCCTTGCAGGGTGACGGAGCAGTCGAGGGTATGCCCGCCCATGAGCAGCTGCGCCCCGCTGCCCAGGGAGATGTTGCCCGTGCCGGAGAAGTCGCCTTTGCCCAGCGTGAGTGTCGCGTCTTCGCCCACGGCAAGGTTGCCGTTGATCGTTCCGCTGTTGATGCTGACGGAAGTGCCGAAGACAATCGGGGAGCCCTCGGCCAGTTTCAGCGTATCCACCGTAAGGGGGAAGCCTTCGAAACGCAACTCGCCCTTGCCGGTCTTGTCCAGCGTGCCGATCTCCAGGGAAGCCTCTGTCCTACCGAGCAGGAACTGGTAGTTGTATCTCTCGTTCGTCACTTCCATGCGTGTGGCCACGACCTCTCCCTCCACAAAGATTTTGAACTCGTAGGAGGCATCCGTGAAGCGGGCGATGCGCCCGTTCTCGTAGCCGCTGGTGTAGGTCTCGCCACGGACCGTCACGTCCCACCCGAGATTTGTATCGGTGGACCAGTAGCTGCTTTCGCCGGTCCACTCCATCGGTGTCTTCGGGTCGTGCAACTCGGTGTACATTTCTTTCAGCAGTTCTGGCGTGCGGATGTGGCAGATGTCCGTGATTCCCCACTGGTTGAGGAAAGTGCTGTGCCAGCCCTTCGTGCACTCCTCGTCCTCGAACATCAGCAGGCGCTGGAAGCCTTCGGCATCCGTCTCCACCTTCAGGTAGATGTGCTCGATGCGGTACTGCGCATCTTCGGAATCCGTGATGTAGAGGGAATTCACCATGCCATCCGTTCCCAGGGTGAAACCGTAGCAGGTGAGGGGGCGGCTGTCTGAGTAGTTGGTGGCAGAAATCGTGGGAATGAGCCCTTGATCCACGAGCAGCAGGGAACGGTCGTCCAGCCGTTTCAGGCCGAACGACTCGAAGATGCCATCCGTCACCATGCCCATGTCCACCACGCCCTGTGACGAGTAGATGTCGCATACTGTGCAGGCATTGCAGTCGGTGTAGTATTCCTGGAAGAATCCGCCGCCCGCGTAGCCGGTGGTGCCGCTCAGGTACCAGTTGAAGGCATCGGCGGCGGTGCCCCCCACGTCCGGCCATCTGTCGTAGAACGCCAAGTTCACCATCAGGCTCTGGGTGCCGCCCAGCATCTCTAGGTTGTCCTTGCTGTAGGTGAGCCCCTGCGGCAAATCGCGCCGCTGTATCATCCTCTTGAAGAACGGCCCGTAGATGTCCTGCCAGTATTGAATGGCGTTGGAGCCCGCATTGAACCAGCCGGTGTACCGGTCGCCCACCAGATTCCTGAACGCATATTCGTTGAACTCCGTTTGCGGGACAAGGCGCGCGAGCGCCCCCATGAAGGAGAAGTCATGAGTGCGGTTGTACAGTTCATTCGCCTTCGCCTGGTTTTGTCTAACGGTCCAGTAGTAGGCACCCTGGCCCGTATCGTAGAACCGCGTGCTGGTCGTGATTTTTTCCAGATTCACCCCCGGCGTCAGGTAGGTGAGCGGCGCGTATTCCTCCGCCGCGCAAAGCGCCGGCAGCAAGGCCACCGCCAAAGGCAGCAATCCCCTCCTAAAAAAACTCCGTAAACGCATACCCTGTTATATACGCCGTTTTCCCCTGCATGTCAAGTTCAAAAAATGGCGTCACAGTGTTCCAAAGATTGAAATCATGTTTTGCGATGCGTAGATGGGCAATCGCTAGGAAAACCACCAAAAAATGAAGTCCCCCTTATTTGAATTTTGTCAGCAAAGGCGGCAAGAGATATGCGGGCGGGATAGCGGAGCCCCCCCCGCTCTGCGGGGTGGATGACGTCTCCGGTTGCACGTTTCATGCCGCCTTTACTGATAAAATCTAAAGAGGGGGCTTCAATTTTGGGCGATTTCCCTAACGATTGCCCATCTGTGCGTTGACAAACATGAAGCCATTTATTGGGACACATGTGGGCCCCCGGCGGTTTTGTGAATTAGCCCTTGCGGCGTCTACGCGCGGTCAGCGCGCAGAGCGCAAGCAAGCTGAGCGTGCCTGTGGTCGGCTCCGGGATGGGTACCAGATCGGTGAACACGGGGCGGCCCTGGGTGTCAATCTCCATGGTCTTGCTGCCGTAGCCGCCCATGAGCAGGGAGATGTTCCGAGTGGCGGTTGCATCCGTCAGCTTGGCATCCCCCAGGTTGAAGGCGATGGCGTTGGCCTTGGGGTCGAATCCTTCCGGCAGGGTGAGCTCGGAGGCGTCAAAGGTGACATCCGTCATGTCCACGGAGCAGTGGAACAGGTCGGAGAGGTTGAAGTAGTACACATCGACCACAAGCTCGTATGTGGTCTGGGAGAGCTTGATGGTGACGTTGTTGAGCGTGATGGTGTTCTCGCCCACGGAGATTTTGTTATCCGCCGTAATGGTCATGCTCTTTATCATCAGGCTTGCGGTGGACTCGATGTCCAGCCCGTCCGCCAGGCTGGACTGCCTGTTTGTTCCGGCAATGAGGCCGTCGGACACGCTCAGTTCCTGCAGCAGGCCGGGGGGGATTGTCCTAAGAGCCTTGATGGTGGTGGCACCTGCGGTAATGGTGCCGTACTTGATGCGTGTTTCGCCGGAGAAGTGCGCTTGCGCGCCCTCGCCCAGGGTAACGCTGCCGTTAATTGTGCCGTTGCCGATGGTGGCAGGGCCTGCCAGTGTGATGGCGTTGGAAACGGAGCATGTGTTAAGGTTCAGCGTGGCGTTGTCACCCAAGATGATGACACCTGTGCCGTTAAGGTCGCGCTCTTGCAGTGTGGCGGTCTTGCCTGCACCCACGGTAAGTTTGCCGTTGAGCGTGCCGCCGGAGAGGAAGGCGGAGCCGTTCAGGATGACAGAGTGGGAGAGGGCGGTCTCGCGGAAGTACAGTGTGGCTTTGTCGCCCAGGGTGATGGTGCCCTCGCCGGAGAATTGGGTGCCAATCAAATGGAGAGTTTTATCTGCGCCCACAGTAATGTCGCCGTTGAATGTGCCTTCGGTGATGTAGGAGGCAATGTTCCCGGTTATGGTGACGGAATGGGAAAGGATGTGTTTGTTAAGGTTCAGCGTGGCTTTTTCGCCCAAGGTGATGGTGCCCTCGCCGTCAAGGTCGCCAATGAGGGTGAGAGTCTTGTCCTCGCCCACGGAGAGATTGCCGTTGAGCGAGCCTTCGGTGATGGAAGCTGTGCCGCCCAGGGTGACGGAATGGGAAAGGATGTGTTTGTTAAGGTTCAGCGTGGCTTTTTCGCCCAGGGTGATGGTGCCCGTGCCGGCAAGGTCGCCAATGAGGGTGAGAGTCTTGTCCTCGCCCACGGAGAGATTGCCGTTGAACGTGCCTTCGGTGATGGAAGCTGTGCCGCCCAGGGTGACGGAATGGGAAAGGATGTGTTTGTTAAGGTTCAGCG